>JACSRF010000469.1 GCA_014879875.1 Anaerolinea sp. | reverse complement strand
TTTAAGTAATAAACGAATGAAAGCTACCAGAGGAAAAATTCGCTGTTTACTCCAATTCGTTGTCGTCATTGGGGCGAATGGTTAATTCTGTCAGACAATCAGCGTGAAACGTAAAGAAACGCTGCTCACGCATCACGTTTCACGTTTCACGAGTCACAGGTATAGCTAAAAAAACATGGCACAAGATCAATCTCAAGGACTGGTTTGCCCCAATTGCAGCGGCGTCGTGCCCGTCCCGGAAGGGGTGCGGCTGGTGCAGTGTCCATTTTGCCAGATGCATTCCCTGGTGCAGGGGGATCGCGGCGTGCGTCGCTGGCAGGTGGCGCGCCAGGTGGAGCGGGAAGCCGTGCCCGGCATTGTGCAATCCTTCTTCACCGGCATCAAAAAGGCGCGCGACCTGAAACGCGAGGCGCAGATTCAAGATATGTTCCTGGTTTATTTGCCGTACTGGCGTGTGCAGGCGATGGTCGCCGGCTGGCTGTTTGGCCGGGTAAAAGCGGGTGACAATAACACGAAGCCGGTGGAAGTGGAAGTGCTGCAAGAGATGCAGTGGAATGATGCGGCCGTAGACGTGGCCGAGTTTGGCGTGCATCAGGTGCAGGTGTCGAAGGAGGCGTTACGGCCGTATGACGCCGATACACTGCACAGCGAGGCCATGGTTTTCGACCCGGCCGAGTCGCCCACCGATGCGCTGGACGAGGCGCGCTTGCACTTTACGTTCCGCGCGCGCCGCCAGCGCCAGTTGAAGCAGCGTTTTTTTGAGAAGTTCCAATTTTTGCGCGAGCAGTTGTCGCTGGTCTTTTATCCGCTGTGGGTGGTGCGTTACCGCTACAAGGCGCGCGGGTATCAGGTGGTGGTGGATGGGGTAAACGGCCGTATCCTCTACGGTAAAGCCCCTGGCAACATCCTCTATCGCGCAGCGGCGCTGGTGGGGGGCATGGCGCTGGGCAATCTGATCCTGGTCAACGGCACAATCATCATGGGATACATCACGCTTTTTGCCGCCGACAGTGATGACGACGCGCTCTGGCTGCTGCTGCTGCCGCTGGCGCTTGGCCTGGGGCTGATTGCCGCCGCGTACCAGGCGTTTCGTTATGGCGAAGAGGTGGAAGAACTGCAAGCGCAGCACAAAAAGGCCAAACTGGCGGATCGCGATCATGACGCGGGCGATATTACCGAGATGTTAAAGGGGCGCGACCTGGATAACATGCTGAAAACGGGGTTGAGTTTCCTGGAGGAGATGACGGATCGCCGATGAAACTGTTAGCCTTGCGTTGTCCGCAATGTGATACCTGGTTGCAGCCGGGTTTGCATGACGTGGTATTGCTGTGCCCGACATGCGCGACGGCCGTTGCCCTCCATGACCAGGGCGTACAGGCTGCTCCGCTGACCTACGGCATTCCCACCACAACCAAATTTGCCTGGTACCCTTTCTGGCTGTTCCAGGGGCAGGTCGCCATTCGCAGCCGCCAGACACAGGGGGGCAGCCGCGCCGACGCCGACGCCGCGCAGCAATTCTGGCGCGAACCGCGCCGCCTGTACGTGCCTGCCTGGGAGTTGACCGTCCACGATGCCCGCGAATTGGGCGCGCGCCTGGCGCAGCAGCAGCCCCTTTACCAGGTGGGCGACAAACCGGAACAACCAGCCATGCAGCCGGCAACCGTTGACCCCGCCGATGCGCGTAAATTGTTGGAATTTATCATCCTCACCATCGAAGCGCAGCGCAATGACTGGCTGCGCGACTTGCAATTTGACGTGCAGACGGCCGCGCCACAGCTATGGGCGCTGCCCGCACAGCAAACGAATAAGGGATGGCAGGTGGGGGCGGTGGTCGGTAATCGGTAATCGGTGGTCGGTAATCGGTGGGCAAGTGAGGAATCCAATTAGGCGGATAAGGGAATCAATCTGATGGATGTACGCATCGAACCTGTCGTCACGCCGGCGCAGTTGCAGGAGTTTATCCGCTTCCCCTGGCGGGTTTATGCGCATGATCCCTATTGGGTTCCCCCGTTGTACCACGAGCGGTTGCACTTTTTGGATAAGCGGCGCAGCCCGTTTTTCGCCCATGCGGAGGCGGCGTTTTTTATGGCGTGGCGGGGGGAAACGGCCGTCGGGACCATTGCCGCCCTCATCAACCACCGCCACAACGAATTCCATGACGAAAATGTGGCCCATTTTGGCATGTTTGAGGTGGTGGAGGATGCGCAAACGGCCGTCGCCCTGCTCAACGCCGCCTGCTCCTGGGCGCAACAACGTGGCGCAGACAAGATCATCGGCCCCATGAACCTCTCCACCAACGACGAATGTGGCCTGCTCGTTGACGGTTTTGACAGCCCGCCGGTGGTCATGATGACCTATAATCCCCCTTATTACGCCGACTTGATCACCGCGGCCGGGTTCACCAAAGCGATGGATTTATGGGCCTGGTGGGCTGATATTCACGAAGTAGCCCATCACCTGCCGGAAAAGTTACAGCGTGTGGTGAGCAAAGTGCGCGACCGGTATGTGCTGCGCGTGCGTAACCTCGATCTCAACCGGTGGGATGAGGAAGTGGCGCTGGTGAAACGCATTTACAACAACGCCTGGGCTAAAAATTGGGGCTTTGTGCCCATGACCGAAGCGGAATTTGACCGCCTGGCCCATACCTTACGCCCCATCCTCGACCCCGCCTTGACGTTTGCCGTGGAAAAAGATGACGAAACGGTCGCCTTTGCCCTCTCGCTGCCTGACGTGAACCAGCCCTTGCACCGCTTCCATCCCAGCCCCAACCAGGTTGGCTCGCTGGCGGCCAGCGCCTACGTCTGGCTGAATCGGTATCGCGTGGCGGGGCTGCGCGTGCTGGTGTTGGGCGTGGTTGAGCCGTACCGGGGGCGTGGCATTGATGCGCTGCTGTATTATGAAACGGCGCTGGCGGCCGCGCGGCGCGGCTACAAATGGGCGGAAGCGTCGTGGATTTTAGAAAATAATGATATGATGAACCGCGCCCTTGCCATGATGGGCGGCAAGGTTTATAAAACGTACCGTATTTACGAACGGCCGTTGTAAACGGCCGTTCCCCATACGCAGAACACAGACAAACACCTTTTGCTTGCTTCTCTCTGTGAATCTCCGTGTTTTCTCTGTGTAACTCTGTGTTCCCTATCCGAAGGAGCAAACGATGAAACGAGAAATTATCCATACAGACAAAGCCCCGGCCGCCGTTGGCCCTTATTCGCAGGCCGTCAAGATTGGCAATCTGGTGTATACGGCCGGGCAAATCGCCCTCGACCCATCCACCGGCCAACTGCGTGAAGATGAAATTCAAATTCAGACTGAGCAGGCGCTCAATAATTTGCAGGCTGTGTTAACGGCCGCCGGCAGCGGGTTGGAACACGTGGTCAAGACGACGGTGTTCCTGAAAGATATGGCGGAATTCAAGGCGATGAATGAGGTGTACGCCCGCTTTTTCCCCAACAATCCACCGGCGCGCTCGGCGGTACAGGTGGCGGCGCTGCCTCTGTACGGCCGTGTGGAGATCGAAGCCGTCGCGGTGGTACCGTAATCGGTAATCCGTAATCGGTAATCGAAAATCGTCAATCGTCAATCGTCAATCGTCAATGTTACAAGATGGCTGAGAAAAAAATTCTGATCGCCGACGATGAAGCCAATATCCGGGAATTGGCGCGCCTCTACCTGGAGCAGGATGGGTTTCAGGTAACGGCCGTTGCCAACGGCGTGCAAGCCCTGGCGCAAATCAAACAGTCGCCGCCAGACTTGTTGGTGCTAGACCTGATGATGCCGGAAATGGATGGGTGGGAGGTGTGTCGCCGCCTGCGCATGAACAGCAACCTGCCCATCCTTATGCTCACCGCCCGCGACGATGACATTGACAAAATTGTGGGGCTGGAAATGGGCGCCGATGATTATTTGACCAAGCCCTTTAATCCCCGCGAGTTGGTAGCGCGCGTGCGCGCCATACTCAGGCGGGTGGGGGAGACGGCCGTTTCCTCCGCCACTCAAACTCGCGCCCTGGGCAACACCACCCTTGACCCCGGCAGCCGCGAAGTCAGCGTAAATGGCGCGCGGGTCGCCTTACGCACCAAAGAGTTCGACCTGCTGCTGACACTGATGGACCACGCCAACCAGGTTCTCTCACGCGAGCAGCTCCTTGACCTCGTTTGGGGATATGAATTTTACGGTCAGACGCGCACCGTAGACGTTCACATCGCCCATTTGCGCGATAAACTAACCGGTAGCGACCTGACCATTGAAACCGTTTGGGGGATGGGCTACAAACTAACCGGTTAACATGCCTGTCAATTCTGCACCGACCCGCCTGGGCATCCCGCGCCCAATCTATCAGGTTATGCTGGCGCATTTGCAAACAACGTACCCGCAAGAAGGGTGCGGCTTCCTGGCGGGCAAGGTAGATGCGGCAGGCCACACGGCGCATGTCACCCAGTTGTCTGTCGTTGAAAATCGACTGCGCAGCCCCACCGCCTATGAAATGGAGCCAGAACAGCAGCTGCAGGCTATGTTGTCTGGCGAGGCGCACGGGGAACAGATTTTAGCTGTTTACCATTCCCACCCATACGGCCCGGCTTTCCCCTCGGCGACGGACCTGGCGCAGGCATATTACCCGGAACTGATCTACGTGATTGTCTCCTTGCAGCAGCAGGCGCGCCCCATTGCGCGCGGCTTCTACCTGCGCGACCAAACTGTACATTTAGAAGTTCAACTTCTTCAGGGAAGTTGAACTTCTTGGCTAACTTGTTTAAGAACCATTTCCAAGTTGAGAAACGCTTCGCCCAACAGTGTGTTTTATTAAATGCTGGTAACTACCAAGCCGTTGGTTAGTTTGGTGGTTGGTTAGTTGGCTAAAAACAAACCAACAAACGAACCAACAAACCAACAAACTAACAAACTAACAATTACGAGGTCTGAGGAGAATATGGTGAATATCATTTATTTTGTCATTGCCATTCTGATTGGCTACGTTTGTGGGGCCATTCCCTTTGGCTACCTGTACGTGAAAGCCACCAGGGGCATCAACATTTTGGATTATGGCAGCGGCCGTACCGGAGGCACAAATTCGCTGCGGGCGGCCGGATGGAAAGTAGGCGCGCTAACCGGCCTAAGTGACGTTTTCAAAGGATATATGGGTGTTACCCTGGCACGATGGGCATTGGGCGGCGCCGTCAGCGCCGACTTGCTGCCCTGGATATTAGGCGTAGCTGGCGTCATGTCGGTGGTTGGTCACAACTGGTCAGTTTTTCTCAACTGGCGCGGCGGCGCCGGCACCGGCCCCAATGTGGGTTGGGCGACGGCGCTGTGGTGGCCCATGTTCCCCATTGGCCTGGTGGTCATGGTCATCATGCTGGTGGGGGTGGGCATGGCCTCGGTTGCTTCGTTGACCATGGCGATCATCATTCCCATCTCTTTTGGCATTCTCTACGTCGCCGGCGTGGCCGGATACAGTGGAACCACCGCCTACCTGGTCTGCGGCATTGTAGCGGCAGCGGTTGTTACCTGGGCGCTGCGCCCCAACATTAAGCGTCTGCTTGAGGGGAACGAGCGCGTCGTTGGGCCGCGCGCCAAACGCAAGCAGCAGATGAACAACGCCCAAAGTTAAGACAATTGTGACACGGAGATGACACAGCGGGACATCTATCCGTTCATCCTGCAAATCCGTGTTTCTCCGTGCATCTCCGTGTCACTCTTATTTCCGCAGCAGTTCGTAGTGCATCAACCCCAGCGCGTTGATGCTGACGCCGTTTACTGCTGCTAACGACAGGGCGCGGCGCGGTTCTTGCGTTAATTCCAGGGTGGGTAAATCCTCCGCCCATAAGGTTTGTATCTGTTCGTAAATGGTCAGGCGGGTGGTCGGTTCATTGGTTGCCGCAGCGGTGGCGATCAATTGATCCATTGCTTCACTGGCGTAATTGGAGCAGAAGCCGCGGTTCGTGTTTTGGACGAAAAAGTTGGTCCAACCGGAGGCATCCAGGTAATTGGTGGGAGCATTGGGGGAGGGCCAGCCAAGCAGATAGGCCGGGTAAGCGCAGCTAAAGATTTGCGTCTGGAAAATCTCCCAGGGCGCGCCATTGAGCGTTACTTGAAACACGCCCGTTTCTTCTAGTTGGGTTTTAATGGCGTTGGCATACGTTTCTTCAAGGGGAGAATAACGGCCGTCATTCAAATACCAGATCGTGATCGTCAATGGCTGCGTCTGATTGTAACCCACTTCCAGCAGTAAGGAGCGCGCCTGCGCCAGGTTGCGCTGGGGGAAAACGGCCGTATGCCCCGGCACGGTATCGGGAACAGGGCTGTAGAGGGGGTGGCGACGGCCGTTGAACACCTCCTGCGCCAACGCTTCCCGATCAATGGCATAGGCTGCCGCCTGGCGTACCTTTTTGTTGTCCCAGGGCGGTGTGGCGTGATCAAAAATCAGGTAACTTTTGAACGTATCTGGCCCTTCCCAGGCGGTAAAATCGGGACGGCCGTCGCCATTCACATCCATCCCCGGCAAAGCGATATAATCCGCATAAGCCAGCCCCGTCCACGCCAGGTCAACCGATTGAAACTCGGTCAACGAGCGGCGCAGCGCCTCCGCATCCTCATAAAAGCGCAGTTGAATATTGGCAAACGCCGGCGCTTCGCCCGGCCAGTCCGGGTTCGCTTGTAAGCGCATCCGCTCGCCAACCTCCCAACTCACAATCCGATAGGGGCCAATGCCGCCACACGTACTTTGCGGGTCTAATACCCCCGCATAACACTCACTACTGATGGGAAAATAAGGGGGCGTTGCCAACACGCTTAAAAAGTGACCGGCCGCTTCCTGCAATGTAATCTGCACTGTGTACGCATCCAGCACGACCACCGCGTCGGTGTCGGCAAAGTTGTCGTCGTTGGCGTCTTTCAAATAAGTATTGACCAGGTAACTGCCGCTGCCGGCAATGGCCGCGCGGTCAATAGACCATTTCACGTCAGCGGCGGTGAAGTCACGGCCGTCGGGAAACCGCAGCCCGGCGCGCAGCGGAATCGTATAGACCAGCCCATCGGCCGAGATAGTGGGGAACTCTTGCGCCAGCAGCGGTTCCAATTGGTTATCCGCTGTAAACCGGTAAAGGCCGCTCATACTGTTTTGCATCACTTCCCAATTCAGCAGGCCGGGCGCGCTGGCCGGGTCTATGTCTGTCAGGCTGCCCACCACGCCAATCACCAGTTCTGAAAGCGGCGTACCGACACGGGATTCACCGGCGTCTATGCTGGCGACATCGGGAACCAGCCAGGAGGCGATGGCATTGTGAACGGCCGTATCCGCTTGTACCTGGGCAATCGCTTCATTCAAACGAGTCAGCAGCGCCACATCATCTGCGGCCACGGCAAGACGGTAAACCTTACTATCTAGCCAGGCGTCGGTCCCATTGCCACCCACCACCTGCAACTGTTCAGGGTACGTGTTGGCAAATTGCGCCCCACTAAAATGATCCATCACCACGCCATCTATCAATTCATCCACCAATGCTTGCACGGCCTGGGTCAGATCGTCATAGACGTAAATATCCATGTCCGCCAATTGCAGCACAGTGCGCGCCGTTTCCGCCCCGCTGCTGTGCGCCAACACGCCAATCATCATCCCCGGCTGAACATCGGCGACCTGTTGAATCTCCTGTTCATTTGCCAGGACAAGCAGCACTTGCCCAATTTCTAAATACGGGTCGGTATAGACAACGCCATCTGGAGGCGTTTCTGGCAAAACGGTGGTAGATAAAACCGCGTCAAAATCTTTGCCAATGCTGTTCAAGGCCCCGGCAAAGGGCGTGACAACAAATTCATATTGCAAAGCGGACGCCGTGGCCATCGCGGCCATCACATCGGCAAGCAGGCCGGTTACTTCACCAAAGGGGTTAAAGGCGGTAAAGGGTTCATTGGGGGCGTCGGTCGCCACGACAATGAAGTTGGCATCGTCGGTGTTGGTATGGCTCACGGCCGTTGCCGCTGCCGCTTGTGTGGGGGTAGGGAGGGACGGCGTGACGGCCGTTTCCGTCCCATCATCCCGGCAAGCCGCCAATAACCAGAGACAGGTTGCCAGGCAAACCAACTGCAACAAGTTAATTCGTTTCATATAACAATCCTTGGGGAATCAGCAAAAACAATTCGCTCACGGTGGCGATAATATCATGGCGCCACAATATTCACCAGCCTGTTCGGCACAACGATGACCTGCCGAATGGCGCGCCCGGCGATGAACCGCTGCGCGCCCGGCGTGGCAACGGCCGTTTCCCGCAGTGTCTCTTCGGGCACATCCGAGGGCAGCGTCAGCCGGTCGCGCACCTTGCCATTGACCTGCACGACTACCGTCACCACGGCCGCTGCCGCCAGCGCCGCATCATACGTGGGCCACGCCTGCCGGTGTACCGACTCCGTATGTCCCAGCGTTTCCTGCCACGCCTCCTCAGCGATAAACGGGCAAATGGGGGCCAGCAGCAGGGTGAAGCATTCCACCGCTGCGCGCCACTGCGCCGGCGCGACCGGCATGGACTGCCATTCCAGCAGTTCGTTCAGGTAGGCCATCAGGGTGGCGACGGCCGTATTAAAGCGAAACTGCTCCATGTTGGCCATCATACGCTGGATCGCCTGCTGCAGCCGCTGTGCAAACAGCTTGTCTTCCTGCGCCCCCTTATCCCGCTGCATTTTGGCGTCAAATTCCCCACACAGCCGCCAAAACTTATCCAGGAAACGGCGCACCCCCATGATGCCACGCTCATCCCAGAGTACGTCCCCGTCAAACGGCCCCAGGAACAGGATGTAAGCGCGTAGTGCGTCCGTCCCATAGGCAGCGATGACTTCATCGGGCGTCACCACATTGCCCCTGGATTTGGACATGCGCTGCCCGTCGGCGGCGTGCAGCACCCCCTGGTTCTTCAGGTGCGGGAACGGCTCGGCAAACGGCACAATTCCGGCATCGTACATCACTTTTGTCCAGAAACGAGCGTACAGCAGGTGCATGACGGCATGTTCCGCGCCCCCCACGTACACATCCACCGGCAGCCAGCGCCGCAGCGCCTGCGGGTCAACCGGGCCATCCTGGTAATGGGGGCTGGCAAAGCGCAGAAAGTACCAGGAGGAGCAGGCAAAGCCATCCAGCGTATCTGTTTCGCGCTGCGCCGGGCGGCCGCACGCCGGGCAGGTAGTGTTTACCCATTCTGCCAGACGCGCCAGAGGAGAACGGCCGTCGCCCGCCGGCGCAAAATCATCCGTGTACGGCAGGCGCACCGGCAGGTCATCTTCTGGAACGGGAACCGCGCCGCACGCCGGACAATGGATGATAGGGATGGGCGCGCCCCAATACCGCTGCCGCGAGATCAGCCAGTCACGCATCTTGTACGTCACCTGCGCCCGCCCCAGCCCGGCAGCTTGCAGATCGGCCGTGATCTGCGCCATCGCCTCTGCCGAATTCATCCCAGAGTAACGCCCCGAATGGAGCAGGACGCCATATTCCGTAAAACAGCCCTCCGTACCATGTTCCCTCCCGTCTGGGCTGATCACTTCCCGAATGGGCAGTCCGTAGGCGCGGGCGAAGGCGTGGTCGCGCGCGTCATGGCCGGGCACGCCCATCACCGCGCCGGTCCCATAGCCGGGCAGCACATAATCCGCCACCCAAACGGGCACGGTTGCGCCGGTCAGGGGGTGAACGGCCGTCGTCCCCGTAAACACCCCCGTCTTCTCTCGCTCTGTAGACAGCCGGTCAATCTCCGTCATGCGCCGCGCCTGCGCTGTGTAAGCGGCCACCGCGTCTGCCTGTGTCGGCGTCGTCACCTGCGCCAGCAGCGGATGTTCCGGAGCCAGCGCCAGGAAGGTGACGCCATACAGGGTGTCGGGGCGCGTGGTGAAGACGGGGATCGCCTGGCTCGCGTCAGTTTCCACACCCGGCGCGACGCCCGGCGTGACGGTAAAGGTGATTTCGGCGCCGGTAGAACGGCCGATCCAGTTGCGCTGCATCGTCTTAATCGAATCCGGCCAATCAATTTGCTCCAGGTCGGCCAGCAGCCGCTCTGCATAGGCGGTGATTCTGAAATACCACTGCCGCAGCGCCTTCTTCGTCACCGGGTTGTGGCAGCGCCAACAGCAGCCCGCTTCCACCTGCTCATTCGCCAGGATGGTCTGGCAGTGATCACACCACCACTGCTCGCCCAGCGACTGATAGGCCAGCCCGCGCCGGTGCAGCAGCAGGAAAAACCATTGCGTCCAGCGGTAATAATCGGGGTCGGTGGAATTAATCTCCCGCGACCAATCATAGGAACATTCCACCAGTTTCATTTGTCGGCGGTAGGTGTCAGTGAACAGTTTGGTGCTGTCGCGCGGGTGAATGTGGTGGGCGATGGCGTAGTTTTCGGCGGGCAGGCCGAAGGCGTCCCAGCCCATGGGGTGCAGCACGTTGTAGCCGCGCATCCGGTGAAAACGGGCGTCTACGCAGGTCGGCACGTAGTTGCGGCAGTGCCCCACCGACAGCCCGGCCCCCGAAGGGTACGGGAAGAAATCCAGGACGTAGTAACGGGGCTTGTCGGCATTGTCGTCAGCCTGGTACAGGTTTAGCTGCTCCCAAGAAGCGCGCCATTTTTGTTCAATGGCTTGAAAAGGGTAATGTGTTGTGTTCATGGGTATCTCTCCGTTGGGACATCAGATTTGACAAATTTCGGAAATTTGTCAAATCTAACACGCAAAAAAAAACGGCCGTTAGCGTGATCGCCGCGGCCGTTTTTGCCCCAAAAGAAAACGACCGCAGGCTGGTGCGCCTACGGCCGTTTTCCCAATCTATCTACAATAAGGAGGTGTGACTTATCCGGCGCACAGGCTTACACCAACAGCATTTGTGCTGTTTAATAAGGGTAATAAGCCAGATAATCGTGCGCCAGTTACAAAAAACATCATGATCCTTGCCCGCTCAATAGTCGCTACAGCATAGCATAGCCCTGGCGTTGACGTCAAGAGTCGGTTTCTGTTTCCGGAGGGGGTGTTGGCGTGGGCGGCGGTGGCACATACCCCTCAACCAGGTTGTAGCTGTACGGGGCGACGCCAGGCCCGTATTGGAAGAGGTTGGGGATGGGCACGTAGTTGCTGACAAATGCCTGCCGCCCAATGATCACTTCCCCGTTGGCATTATAGACGGTGCGGTAAACGGTGACGCGCGCCCCATTGGTAGCGCTGTCTATCCAGTTAACCGTCCCTTCTGGCAGGTCTTCGTTAAACTCCCATTTATCTTGCTCGGGACCGGGAACGGCCGTTTCATTCGCAAAAACAGGCCCTTCCTTTTCCACCCGGCGCCCCAGGCTGGTGCTGTAAAACTTAAACGTCAGCGCCTCAAATTCTGTGTTGTAATAATTTTCAATGAGCAGATGATACGGCGTGTTGTTCAAAAAGCGAAAATCCACAATGGGCGAAAATACCGTCGCGTCCATGCCCGGCCCCTGCCCGTCGTTGTAATAGCCAACCATGTAGCCATGTTCCCACCGCTCCACAATCGGATAACCGGCGAGGAATGCCGCCTGGTAAACGGTGGTGCTGACCTGGCACACGCCCCCGCCAATGCCGCGCAGCGTTTGCCCGCCAATGATGATGAATCCTTCGGCGTACCCATCATCTTCGCTGACCGTGCCCAGATATTTATTGAAGGAAAATTCTTCACCAGGGGCAACGACAATGCCGAAGAAGTTGGCGGCCGAGCGGGCGATGTTGTGCTTGCGCTCGTCGCTGGAGCCGTAAAACCAGGTGGTCGTTTCGGTGATCAGTTCGGTGATGCCCAGGTCGGCGGCGGTGGCGCCGGCGTTGACCAGGGGCACAACCTCTTTCAGCATGATGGGTACATTCCGGTTGACGTCGCCGATGCGCGCCAATAAATTGGTTAAGGTGGCCTCTACGTCCAGTTCACGGCCGTTGACATGCGGTGCCACCAACACCAGTTCACCGGTATCGTCGTCAAAGTAAAAACGGGCGCGCTGCGGTTCGCGGTAGAGGCGGGGCGCAAGCTGTTGCAGCCAGGCGCGGGCGGCGTTTTCGTCTACAAAGACGTGGTGCTGCATGGAACCATCCGCCTGTTCGTTCAGTTCGACGCGCACCCAGCCGACGAGGGTGACGGTGGACAGTTCCAGGTAGCCCAGGTCTATGTCGGCCAACGGCTCTTGCAAGTAGAATTGGATCGGGTTGGTCATTTGCTGCATGGTGGCGGCGACGGCCGTATCATCCATCAGCAGCGGCATAGTTTCGTGAATCAGCAGTTGCACTTCTGCCTGGCGCAAGTCGGTGAGCGGTTGTAACAACTGCGCGCGCAAATAAGCCACATCTAGCTGCCGTCCCATCTGACCGGGCCGGTAATCGGCGCTGGTTTGTTGGACGTCAAAGGCGGCGTTGATGGCCGGCTGATCCACAGCGACTGCCAGGTCTGTCAACGCCCGGTCTAGCTGCCCTTCGTCGAACACCAGCGCCGGAGCAAAGGCGCGACCGGCATACCAGGCGGTAAACATCTCTTGCAGCCGCGCCCACGGCGCGCCCACACGTCCCACGGCCATCGCCTGGGCAATGGTGTCGTCTACGTCAAAGGTCAGCCCCAGTTCGGCGGGGGTTTTCGACCATTGGGTATCGGTATGCGGGTCGCTGAAGGTAACGGCCGTTTCGTTGGGGTAAGGGAAGGCATTTGCCAGGGCAGTTTGGGCTTCGGCCGAGGTCATGCCGCTCAGGTCTACGCCCCAGACCGTGACGCCGGTGAAGATACGGCCGTCGTGCCGGTTTTCATAGCTGGCAATGGTCAGGGCGGCGGCGAGTGTAAGAATGACAAAAGCCGTAATCGGAATCACCAGGAAGTAAGTCAGATTACGGCCCCATTGTGATTGTTTAGAAATGGTTGACGCTGCTTGCATAGGCTCGCATTATAACATGGTCAATTCGGGGGAACAGCATCACTAAGCCTCCGTTTATCCTGAGGTTGCACGGAGTTGCACGGAGAATACACGGAGTGACACGGAGATCAGGAGAAATCAAGCACAAAAACTCCCCAATCTCTCTGTGAATCTCCGTGTCTCCTCTGTGTTCTCTGTGTAACTGATGACGCAGTGTAACTACCCGACTTCTCGCGTTTCACGTTTCACGCCCCACCCATCACTTCCTCTATCTGCCGCAGTAATTCCGGCAGCGCGGCCGTCACCGCCGGCGACAACCCTTCGTCAAACCCCATGCTGGCGGCGGTGACGGTGAAGAGATAGGCGGGGGGGCAGCGGCCGTACAACTCCTGCGCCATCTGTAGCAACCCGGCCGGGCTAACATGATGGGAAAATGCGCCGGGGGGTTGGGGGAACGGCCGTACCGCCTGGCAGCGAATCTCGCCCGGTTCCCCGTCCACGGCCGCATCCACAAAAATCACCAGGTCCGCCTGGCTGATCGGGTCTGCCAGTTCCGGCAATAGTTGGTGGGTTGTCTCTACCGTGAGCCGTGAGCGGTGATCTGTGTGGAACAACATCTCTGCGGCGGCCCAGCCCACGCCATCATCTTCCCGCAGCGGATTTCCATAACCGATGAACAATATACCCATCGTATCTTCTCTTTGTAAATCGCACATCCCTGTTCGATGTCCGAACAAGGATGTGCGGACTACAGATTTTCGTCCATCGTGGTGCGCCACGTTACAATAAACGGACCCTGACAACCTACAGGAAGCAGAATCGTGGACATCAACAAATATCTGGATCGTATCAATTATACCGGTTCCCGTAAACCGACGGAGGCGTTGCTGCGCGCTTTGCATCGCGCACACCTGCTCGCCATTTCTTATGAAAATCTCGACATCCATTTGGGCTATCCGCTTGTCTTGGCGGAAGAGTCTATCTACGAAAAAATCGTAACCAGACGCCGGGGTGGATGGTGTTATGAGATGAATGGGCTTTTCGCCTGGGCGCTGCGCGAATTAGGCTTTCACGTACAGCTGCTTGCCGGCACGGTACGCAACCCCGAACGGCCTGACGCCATTGAGGGCAACCATCTGGCGCTGCTGGTGAGGTTAGAACGGCCGTATCTGGCCGACGTTGGCTTTGGCAATGGTTTCCTGGAACCATTGCCGCTGCTCCCCGGCAGCTATCAGCAAAACGGCTACACTTACCACCTGAGCCATGACGGTCCCCGCTGGTTCTTTCATAACCATGCCCAGGGAGGAGCAGGCTTTGATTTTACCCTGCACTCACATCGCCTCGCCGATTTTGCCGACCAAAACCACAACTTACAAACTTCACCCGATTCCCCCTTCGTCAACCTGACCGTCTGTCATCGTTTCACGCCCCAGGGAATCATCAGTCTGCGGGGAGCGGTCTTGAAGCAATATATGCCAGATCAGGTCAGCGAGCAGATCATTGATTCCGGGCCGCGTTATACGGCCGTTCTCGCCGACATCTTTGACCTACAACTGACCACCGGGGATTTATGGGCGCGCGTCTGGAAAAATCACGGCAGCTGGGTGCAGCAAAACCAAACTTCAGCGCCTAACCTTGCTGTACCCTATCCAGCACCGTACCATCGGCCGCCAACAAGCTGACTTCCAACGGCATCTGGCCGACGGCGTGCGTCGAGCAGCTCAGGCAGGGGTCAAAGGTGCGGATCACCGCTTCCACGCGGTTGAGCATCCCTTCTTCAATTTTGTCGCCGCGAATGAAATGGCGCGCCACCTGGAAGACGCCCTTGTTCATCGCCAGGTTGTTGTTGCCGGTGGCGATGATCATATTCACCCACTGCACCAGCCCTGTGCGGTCTACCCGATAATGGTGCAGCAGTGTGCCGCGCGGCGCTTCCGACATGCCAATGCCTTCCAGGCGATTCGGCCGCGCATGGGCGCGCACAAATTCATCCAGGATGTCCGGCGTATTTAAGAGCTGCTCCATGCGTTCAATGCAAAAGACGATCTCGATCAGGCGGGCATAATGGTATTGGAAAGAGCTAAGGGTTGCGCCCCGTTCCAACATGCGGAACTCCGCCCACTCCTCATCGGCGATAGGCGTGCCGCAGCGGTCAATGATGTTCATGCGCGCCAGCGGCCCGACGCGGAAAATGCCTTCCGGGTAGCCCAACGGCTTGTAGTAAGGGGATTTCAGGTAAGAGTCTGGCTCGACCGCTTCGGCAATATAGTCGCGGTAATTGTGCGGGTCGAGCTTGTCGGCGATGATCTCCCCTTTGGCGTTCATGATGCGGATTTTGCCGTCGTAAAATTCTAGTTCGCCCTTGTCGTTGACCAGGCCCATAAACAAGGTGGGGAAGTTAGCGAAGGTGCGGATCTCCGCATCGAACTGCCCAAAGATGCCTTTGTACCAATCCAGGCTGCGCCGCGCTTGCTCCAGCGCGGTGGGGATCATCGCCAGGATTTGCCCCCGTTTTTCGGCCGTCAACGGCGCATTGACGCCGCCAGGGACCACCCAGGCGGGGTGAATGCGTTTGCCGCCCAAAATTTCGATCACCTGCTGGCCGAATTTACGCAGGGCAATGCCATCTCTGGCGATTTGCGGGGCGGCCTGGGCGACGCCGAAGATGTTGCGCTGCGCCGGGTCGCTGTCGAAACCAAGGATGAAGTCGGGCGAAGAGAGGTGAAAGAAGCTGAGGGCGTGGGATTGGGCGATTTGCGCCAGATTGAGGATTTGACGCAGTTTAACGGCCGTCTCCGGAATCTGCACCGCCATCAAATCATCACACGCCTTGGCCGAGGCGACCAGGTGGCTGACCGGGCAAATGCCACAAATGCGCGCCGTTAGCGAAGGCATTTCCGCATAGGTGCGCCCTTCGGTCAGCTTCTCGAAGCCGCGAAACTGCGTCACGTGAAAACGGGCATCTGTCACGCGCCCCTCGTCGTTCAATTGAATCGTAATTTTGCTGTGCCCCTCAATACGGGTCACGGGGTCAATGGTAATTGTTTGAGTCATGGTTTTACCTGCTTATGCGCCAAAGCGCGTCATGCCGCCGACGTTGGGGATACGGCCGTCTAGCAGTTCCGTCAGCACGTAATAAATCGTATCCGCCGATGGGGGGCAGCCGGGGACAAACACATCCACCTTCACCACATTATGCACCGGAACCGACCGCTTGCGCAGCGGCGGGATCACCTGCACTGGGATGTGCTGGTTGTGGTCCGCATTTTCAATGTAGGCGCGTTTGTACACGTCTTCCAGCTTAAACGGGTTGCGCATACCGGGCACGTTCGCCGTCACCGCGCAGTCGCCCAACGACACCAGGATTTTGGTATGGGCGCGCACTTTCTTGATTTTCTCATAATCCTCTTCGCTGCTCACCGCCCCTTCGATCAGGGTCACGTCTACCATCTCCGGGAACTGCTTCGGGTCTACCAGCGGGCTGTACACCAGGTCTGCCCGCTGCGCCAGTTCCAGAATTCGCTCGTCAATATCCAGAAAAGACATGTGGCAACCTGAACAGCCGTCGAGCCACACCGTCGCCAATTTCACTTTGTCGCTCATCTCATTCCTCCCGCATCATGCGCAAATAAGGCAGAAATTCCCGCCGCTTGGTCATCTCGCCGGCCGCCTTGCCCCGTTGGAACAACGCGCCGGTGGGGCACACCTGCACACATTTGCCGCACGCGGTACAGGTTTGCGAATCGCCCCAGGGTTCGTTCAGGTCATGGATGATGCGCACATTGACGCCGCGCCCCATCGCCCCTTTCGTTTGCGCCCATTCCACCTCGCGGCAGACGCGCACGCAGCGCTGGCACAAAATGCAGCGATTGTGGTCCATGATGAAGAACGGGTGGGAAGCGTCCACCGGCTGTGATGGGTTCAGATACGGCACGCCGACGTGGGTGTTGCCCAGTTCCAACGCCATGTCTTGCAGTTCGCAATGTCCGTTGGAGACGCACACCGCGCAAACGTGGTTGCGCTCGGAGAAGAGCAAATCGAGGATCATTTTGCGGTAGGCGACCAGGCGCGGCGTGTTGGTGAACACTTCCATGCCTTCCGCCGGGTAGGTCATGCAGGCGGGGAGCAGGCGGTTGCTGCCCTTGATTTCGACCACGCACAGACGGCAGCCGCCCCAATCGGACACCCCTTCCAGGTGGCAAAGGGTGGGGATGTTGACGTTGTTTTCGCGGGCCAACTGTAACAGCGTTTCGTTTTCGCGGGCGCCGATGTCCACGCCGTCAATTTTCAGGGTAATGATGCGCGCGTTGGATTGTCGTTTCATAAGGCCACCTCCTCGGCCGGGGTGGATACGGCCGTTCCTTCAATCAAGCTCGTGTATTCGTCGCGGAAATAGCGCAGCGTACTCACCACCGGGTTTGGCGCGGATTGTCCCAGGCCGCACAGGCTGGTGTTGCTGACCATATCGCACAATTTTTCCAGCAGTTCCAGGTCATGCGGCGTCCCTTCCCCCTGGTAAATTTGGGTGAGAATGTTGTACATGTGTACTGTGCCCACGCGGCAGGGCACACATTTGCCGCACGATTCCGTCATGCAAAATTCCATGAAATAACGGGCCACGTCTACCATGGAGGCGGTTTCGTCCATGACAATCATGCCGCCCGACCCCATGATGGAGCCGAGTTCGCGCAGCGATTCATAATCTACCGGCGTCTCGAAATACGCCCCAGGGATGCAGCCGCCGGATGGCCCGCCCGTCTGCACCGCCTTGCACGCGCCGCCGCCAGGCAGCCCGCCGCCGATTTCGTAGACAATCTCGCGCAGCGTCGTGCCCATCGGCACTTCGATGAGGCCGGTGTTTTGGATGCTGCCCGCCAATGCAAACACTTTTGTGCCTTTGCTCTTGGCTGTGCCGATGCCGGCGTACCAGTCGCCGCCGTTGCGCAAAATGGGGGGCACGTTGGCGAAGGTTTCCACGTTGTTGATGAGGGTGGGTTTGCCCCACAGCCCATATTCGGCCGGGTATGGGGGGCGGGGGCGGGGTTGGCCGCGCCGCCCTTCGATGGAGGCGATGAGCGCCGTCTCTTCGCCGCAGACGAATGCGCCTGCGCCGAGGCGGATGTTGATGTTGAAGCTGAAGGTGGTCCCGGCGATATTGTTCCCTAACAAGCCCATGCGCTGCGCCTGGCGAATGGCCGTCTTCAACCGCGCCACCGCCAATGGATATTCGCCGCGCACATAGACATACCCCTCGTTGGCGCCGATGGCGTAGGCGGCGATGGCCATGCCTTCAAGGACGCGGTGCGGGTCGCTTTCTAGCACAGAGCGATCCATGAATGCGCCGGGGTCGCCTTCGTCGGCGTTGCAGATGACGAATTTGTCGGGGCCGGGGGCTTTGGCGACGGTGGTCCATTTGAGGCCTGTGGGGTAACCGCCGCCGCCGCGTCCGCGCAGGCCGCTGCGGGTCATCTGGTCTATCACTTCGTAGGGGGCCATTTCGGTAACGGCCGTCAGTAACCCACGATACCCAGCGGCGGCGATGTACTCTTCGATGCGCTCTGGATCAATTTCGCCGCTGTTTTCCAGCACGATCTTGCGCTGCCGTTGGAAGAAGGGGGTGTCGGTGGGGCAGAGCAGCCGCGCGACCGGTTCGCTGTCCAGCGCTTCCATAATAGCCGGGGCGTCAGCAGGGGTGACGTTTTGGTACATGACGCTGCTGGTGTGGCCGTCGGCGTGGTGTTCGTCCACGGCGACCAGCGGTCCTTCTGAGCACAATCCAATACAGCCGACGCCTTTGACTGTGCAGGAACGGCCGTTGACCCCTTTCTCCAGCGCCGCCTTTACCTCGGCGCTTTGCGATGACAGGCAGCCGGCGGCCACGCATACTTTCACCGTATGCTGCGCCGCCTGGTTTGCCGCTAACTCTTTCTCTGTGATTTCATCAAACCGTTCATGCAACATCGCTCATCCTCCATTGCTGCAATTTGGCTTGCAGCGACTCTGGCGTCAATTTGCCGACGACCTCGCCATCCAACACGGCCACAGGCGCTAACCCGCAGGAACCGACGCAGCGCGCCGTCAGCAGCGATAGTTCGCCATCGGCCGTTGTCTCGCCGGGGGCGATGTCATACGCTTCGCCCATCTTATCTAAAAGCTGCGGCGTGCCCTTGATGTAGCAGGCTGTGCCGGTGCAAACGACGCAGGTGTGTTTGCCGGCCGGTTTCAGACTGAACAAATGGTAAAAGGTGGAAACGCCATAGACGGCGCTGAGGGACACGCGCAAGGAGCGCGCCACATAGCGCAGCGAATCTTCGTCTAAAAAGCCGAATGATTCTTGCACGGAGTGCAACGTTTCGATGAGCGCGTGGCGGGCAAAGCCGTTGCGCCGCATGGTCGCTTGCACAATGCGCCACCGTTTGTCGTCGCTGGGTGGGTCTACTTTCTCTTGTGGAAACATTATCATCTCCCGTGTAAATGTAGGGCGATTGTCCGCAATCGCCCACTGCCTGATTACACAAAAAAAGACAGAAGCCGCAGCTCCCGTCTCCCCTGAATTGCTGTGAATATTTCTGAAATGTGAATTAATTCACAAGTATGCTTCCATTATGGTCAAAAACACACGAAAGGGTTAGTGTGAATGATCATACAGATCGCATGACAAATGACATGTGATGAAGTAAGGAAGAAGGACGAAGGACGAAGGACGAAGGAAGAAGGATGAAAGGGGGAAGATGGAAAGTGGCGCTAGGCAAAATGGAAAACGGCCGTTACCATATCAATCATGACGACATATCGCATTACGCAAATTGACCCGACGCCGGGGCAAATTGACCTGGGCATTGGGCAGCCAGGTTTTGACCTGCTGCCGCTGGATTTGCTGCGCCGTGCCGCGCACAAACGGCTGGAAGAGGCGGGCGCGGAATGGTTGAACTATGGGTATGAGCAGGGCGACGGCCGTTTTCGCCATGCCCTCGCCCGTCTGCTCAGCCGCGCCTACCATTTCCCCGTCAGCGCCGCCGACCTGATGGTGACGAATGGGGCGTCGCAAGGGTTGGATTTGATTTGCACGCTGTTCACGCAGCCGGGCGCGACCGTTTTTGTCGAAGAGCCGACCTATTTTTTGGCGCTGCGCATTTTTGCCGACCATGGGCTGCGCGTGATCAGCATTCCGACAACGGCCGTTGGGTTGGATATGGATGCATTGGAGAAGGCGCTGCGTCGCTACCGGCCGGCGCTGCTGTACACCATCCCCACGTTTCAAAACCCATCTGGCGTGACGATGCCGCAGGCGGCGCGGGAACGGCTGCTGGCGCTGAGCGAGCGGCATGGCTTTTACATTGTGGCCGATGAGGTGTATCACCTGCTGCGCTATACGGTCGCGCCGCCGCGACCGGTGGCGCAATTTACGGCCGGCGGGCGCGTCTTCTCGCTCGGTTCCTTCTCCAAGATATTGGCGCCGGGGCTGCGGTTGGGCTGGATTCAAGCTGCGCCGGGGCTGCTGGCGCGGCTGGCGGGCAGCGGATTGTTGGACAGCGGCGGCGGGCTGAACCCGTTCACGGCAAATATCGTGCGCGTGGCGTTGGAGGAGGGGTGGCAGGCGGCGCACCTGGCGCAGGTGCGGCGAACGTATCAGCGGCGGTTGGCGGCGCTGACGGCCGCGCTGACGGCGGAATTGGGGGACGTGGCGCAGTTTACGCTGCCAGACGGGGGCTTTTTTGTGTGGGTGGCGCTGCCGGAGGGGGTGGATACGGCCGTGCTGCTGCCCGTCGCCCATCGCCAGCAGGTGAGTTATCAGCCGGGCGGCCGTTCTTCCAG
>JACSRF010000199.1 GCA_014879875.1 Anaerolinea sp. | reverse complement strand
AGAATTTACCTCATGTGGTAGCCGTCAACCTAATTTTCATCCCTTTCATTAAAAGTGTACGGTAGAGAACCCGATGACGACAACGAATTGGAGTAAACAGCGAATTTTTCCTCTGGCAGCTTGCATTCGTTTATTACTTAAATTCGTTGTCGTCACCGCGAAGATGAGATTTGTCAGTCAATCAGCAGAGTTGCACAGAGAATACACAGAGATTCACAGAGAGAAAACAGAGAAATTGATTGTCAATCTGCTTGTCTATCGCAAATCGCAAATCGTTAATCGTAAATCCTAACCTGGACAAGCCAGAAAAGAATTTAATACAAAGACACAAAGATAGAAAGAGACAAAGAAAAAGAAAACCCTTTGTTTCTTTGTCGCTTTGTATTAAAAATTCTTGTACATCACGCAAACATCTCACTGGAAAGGTACTAATAGGGAGGGCAGAAATGCGCAAGGCGGTCTGCGTCGCAAACCGGTTCTTGACAAAGACCTTCTTCCCGTCTATACTGACTACAGGTTTGCGGTGCAAACCATTATCTATAAATGGAGGTTTCTGATGGAAAATAGGGAAAATTTGGAACGCATTCGTCTAGTAACCAGGTATTACGATCAGCTACAAGGGCTGCGGCAGGTTCCCTTTGGTGTCATGTTCTTACTCATGGCTGTATGGAAGGCAGGGCTGTGGCCCTGGTTCGATAAATGGCAGCCACTGTCTGGTTTGTTTATGATTGGTTTGGCGATGATCACCTTCTGGTGGATGGGCGGTTATTACGAGCGTACTTATGGCAAGGTGCGGCAGTCAGCCGACAGTCGGCGGAACGGCGCCATTCTGGCGATTGCGTTGTTGATGGGATTATATCTTGTGGGGTTTGCGGAGTATGAATGGCATTGGCCTATAAGCGGGACGGGGTTGTTTATGGCCGTTGCTCTCATAGCCTACTACTTCCAAACTGGCAGCTTCCGTTTGCAATACCTGGTTTTGGCAGGGTTGATGGCTGTGGTGAGCCTGCTGCCTCTGTTTGACCTATTGCCTGCTGAGCAAGTTTACTTGTGGGGCGAGCGCGGCGTTGTGGGGGTGGCTATCTTTGGTGTTATCTGGCTGGTGAGTGGGTTGGTGGATCATTGGCTGTTGACTCGGGCATTACAGAATAACAATAGTTGAATTGCCGATAAGGTGAGTTATAGGATTTACGATTTGCGATTTACGATTTACGATTTGCGATTTACGATTGGCTTGCCCCCTGACAAGCTACGAGAAAACCCCAAATCTTTTTCTTAACATCTATAGTTATTGTTCAATTGGGAGGTGTTGAAAATGAGAAAATTAACGCAAGTGCGGTATGTGGCGGAAAATTTTGAGATGCTTCAGGGGCTGCGCATGATTCCCTTTGGCATCTGGTTTTTGGCAATGGCTATCGGCGATTTGGCTCAAATCCCGGCGCTTAGACAAGGAAATTTAGGCGAACCGTTTCTTTTGCTTATCGCTATGGCCGGGTTGTATTGGTGGCTGGGTGGGTACTATTCACGGACCTATGGGCAAGTAAAACAGCAGCCTAAAAGTTTTGTTGCAAAGCTCCTGGCTAGTTGGACCTTGCTTTTATTTATTGCCGGCATTGTCATTGATATGCTTCTAGAACTGCCGATTAGCTTTTTGGCTGTCGTGCTTAGCATTTACTTCTTTATTCCATTTGCCAGGGCGCTGCCACTGCTGCGGCTTCATTATGCGTTTATCGGGCTGGTGATGCTGTCTTTGAGTTTGGCGCCCTTTTTTGTAGATGAATCGCTCAAGTTTGAATTTTTTGCACCATCCGGGGCATATTTCTTGCTGGGGATTGGTGTGGCGCTGATCGTGGCAGGTGTTCTAGATCATTTGTGGCTGCGCAATATGATGCTGCCAGAACAGGAGGCAGCATGACAGACCTTTTTGAAGAGCTTGCTTCGCTAGACAAGCTCATTCACGAGCCAGCCAGATTGGCCATTCTGACGGCACTGTCTGCCTGTGAAAGCGCTGATTTTCTTTTCCTGGGGCGTTTGACGGGGCTGTCCAAGGGAAATTTGTCCAGCCACCTTTCTAAACTGGAACAGGCCAGGCTGGTGCAGATAGAGAAGCAGTTCATCGGTAAGAAGCCGAATACGTTGGTGTCGTTGACGGAAAACGGCCGTACCGCCATTGAGCGCCATTGGCAGCAGCTCAACAACTTGCGCCACAGCGCCCAGTCCTGGCAGCCCCCAGACGAGGAAAAATAGGATACAGCGTTAACGGCCGTTACCGGTGAACAGTTCACAGCTCTACGAAGAATTCCGCTGGGTGTCGGCGCTGGAAGAGGGGAGGGCGCTCCCGTCAGTCCCCTCACGGCGGGAGGGGAGGGTGACAACTGATATCGTTTGTCCACTGCTTTGCTTCATGTTATTCTTACTCGTAAGCTGGCTAAAACCCAGTCGTTTCAAGCAGGCTTGAGAGGTTCCTATGAACGATACAGTTTTAATTGTGTTGATTATTGCGGTGGTCGTGGTCGTGGTGCTGTGGATGTTCCGGTCAACGTTAAGCCGTTTCTTCATTAAAGCCAACAGAGAGGGCGTAGAAGCTGAACTGCAAACGAATGACATCATTGAACAAAATGAAGAAGCGGGTGCGGCGGCTAAACCGGCAGACGTGAATGTACGCGGCAACTGGCAAATCGGCCGGGGCAACAAGCTCCGTGTTGAGGGAGAAGAGGCGAACGTCAGCGATAACCGCCAGGTGGGGGAAGACCAGGACATTACCGTCAAAGACCCCAAACAAAGCAAGAAAAAATAAGGCTGCCCACATGACCACGCTGCTTGCTAACTACGAAGAACACCGCACTTTATTCCGTGCCTTGTTGGCCGCTGATTGTGATAAACGTATTTTGCTGTTTAGAGGCGTCAGCGGTGTCGGCAAATCGGCCTTGTTCAGAGCTTGCGTAGCTGAAGCAAGGCGGCGGGCTAAACATTTACATTGTGTACCTATACAACTAAAAGACAGCGCCATCAGCGTAGCCGAGATATTTTATCGTTTGGGTGATGAGATTGGTTGGGACCATTTCCCCCGGTTTTTAGAACAGGTTGCGGCATTCCAACAGACGCCCACCGTCAACGTTGAAAAGAATGTCATGGTCGGTCAGAACCAGATTTCTGTGGCGCTTCACGCCGAAAACCTGACGGATCGCAGTCACCGGCAGGTGGCGCTGACGGATGCCTGTTTTCAGGATTTGCGTGTTTTACCCCAACCGGTGCTGGTAGCCCTGGATACCTACGAGAGCGCCAACAGTGACGTACAACAATGGTTAAGTAGTCCATTTTTGGTACGAGCGGCCAAAACAACTCAAGTACGTGTGTTAATAACCGGCAAGTCAACGCCCAACCATCTCGATCATGATTTTGAGTGGGGATATTGCTGTCAGGCACAGGAGATGCGGGGCGTACACGAAGCTGAGCACTGGCTGCCGCTTGTGCATGATTTGTACCCACATATACCACATGATATGGCAATGTTTTTATTACGGACGGTGTGCCGGGCCAACTATGGCCGCCCTGAAGCGATTATGAAGGTCATTCAGGCGGTGGAGTGGGCATGAGCGGCAATCATTTACAGGAGTTTTTGTCCAAACTGGAAGCGGCACAAAGCGACGAGGAACGAGAATGGCTGGTGATGCAGTTCAGCCTGGACAGTTTGTCCCCGGCGCTGCGGGCGGCGGTATGGGCGGCGGCTGTGCCCCATTGGTTTGACCAGCCCTACCTGAATGCCATTTTGGGGGACGAAGCGGCGTTAAGCGAGGCCGATTTCCAGACGCTGTGCGGCTTGAGCTTTGTGGAACCGTTCCCGGAGCGAGGATATAACGTGCATGAACGCACGCGGGAGCTGCTGCTGGCGCGCCTGTGGGACGATGCCCCAGACCGTTACCGGGAATTAAGCGGCCGCGCCACCGCCTACTGCGCCGGACAAGAACAAGAAGATACGGGGTGGCGCGTGGAAACCCTGTACCATCAACTGCTGGCGGATGAGCCGGGCGCTGTGGATGCCTTCGCCGGTCAGGGGATTGATTGGTATAACCGTTTTGAATATGACAAAGTTGAGGCGTTGATTCGGCCGGCGCTTGCGGCCGTTACCGCTAACCGTTTAGTGAGTGACGCCGCCGCCTGGGCTTATTACCGTCAAGGTCGATTAGATATTACCTACAGCCGAAATCGTGAAGCAAAAGTACATCTACAACGCGCTTTAGATTATCAGAAAGCGGATCGCGGCCTGGAGGCCAACTGCATCCAGGCGTTGGGGGATGTCCACCTGAGGCTGTCCGAATACGAGTTGGCGCGGGCGCGGTACGAAGAAGCGCGGCCCATCTACGCGGCGATCGGCGC
>JACSRF010000533.1 GCA_014879875.1 Anaerolinea sp. | reverse complement strand
TGCCAGATTTTGCCCGCACCCGGCTGAAGCCTCGACTCCGGACACCAAAACATTATCTGAAAGTCTATATAAACCAAAACATTATCTTAATGCCTATAATTACCGCTCACCGTCTACCGATTACCGATTACCGATTACCGCTCCTTATCCCAGGCGAAAATGTTCCACAACTCCGACGGCTGCGTGGGGTCTAACTGGAGACCGCTGACGGCCGGCTGCGCGGCGGCCACCTTCAGGTAGTTGAACAGGGGAATCATCGGAACCTGCTGCGCCCAAACACGCAAGGCTTGCTCGTGCGCGTCGCGGTAAGCGTCCGTCCCCGGCAGCGCATTCAACGCCGCATTACACGGGGCTTCAAACGCCGCGTCGGCCCAACCGCTGACGTTGACATTGCCCCAGCCGCCAAACCCCTCCAACTCTGGCCCGGTGATGTTGCGCTCCAGCCAGAGATGGCAGGCAGGATGAGCGCCACCCAACCAGGCGAACATACCCAGCTCAAAGCGACGGCCGAACAACGCTCCCAACGGCCCATCATTGTACCAATCCTCCGGCGGCAAAAATTCGGTGATCACGGTGATGCCACACTCGGCCAGGTTTTCCTGGAAAATGGCGGCCGCCTGCGCGCGCGCCGGATTTTGATTGTCGGCGGTGAGGCGCACGCGGAAGGGAACGCCGGTGGTGGGGTCTTCGCGCACGCCATCGCCATCGCTGTCCAGGTAGCCGGCGGCCGTCAGCAGCGCATTGGCCGCGTCCACGTCATACGGCCAGGTTGGCAAGTCGGCCGGGTAAAGCGGGTGATCTAGGGGGATGTACGCGGGCATAATCGTAGATTGCCCAAAGAAAATTTCGTCAACCATGCGCTGCCGGTCGGTGCATTGGGTGATGGCCTGGCGCACGCGCGCGTCCTGGAACCAATCCGGGCGCGCGAAGTTTTGGAACCCTTCGGCCAGGTAAAAATTGACGCTGAAATCAATGTGTTCATAGACGGCGCTGGGCTGCGTCAACGTCTGCACGGGCAAGGCGGTCAGCGCCGGCAGGTCGTTAAAGGTGAAGGCGTCTTGGGTGACGACATCGCAGCCGTCGAGGGTTTCAGTGAGGAGAACGGCCGTCTCCGTCACCGCGCGTACGTACACCAGTTCCACGGCCGGCAGCCCTTCGTTGGCGCGGTAATAATTCTCATTCTTCACCAGCGTCAACCCAGCGGCGGACGAGGCCGCCAGAACAAAGGGTCCGGTGCTGAGGGGAGTCAACGTCGTCTCCGCGGCCGTGAGCAGGTCGGCGGCCGTTTTGCCGCCCAGTTGGTGACGCGGCAGCGGCGCCCAGACGTTGGTCACGTAATCCCGGTCTAAATGGCCGGGCAGCCCTGTCCAGCGCACGGTCAAGGGACCGGTCGCTTCATAGTGCATGGTCTGTTGTATTTTGCGTTTGCTGCCCGGCGTGTTCGGGTCGGCGGCAATGGTGAAGCTAAAGACGGAATCATCGGCCGTTACCGGCGTGCCGTCGGACCAGACAAGCGGTTTGAAGGTGAACTCCACCGCCATTTGCTGCATTTGTACCGGCTGGTCGGCCACCGTCACCAATTCTCCGGCGCTGTTGATCACCCTGATGCCGGCGCGCAGCGTGTGAACATCGCCCCGAAAATCCACCACTTCGTCGCCCAGGTTGACCGTGACGGTCTGGATGATGACATCGCCATCTTCCGGGTGGGGCAGTTTTTGCAGCCCTTGCGCCTGATAGTCATAGTCGAGGGTAGTGTACAGGTTCTCGTAAATGGCATGGCGCAAGGCAACGGCCACTAAGGATTGATCGCCATAGAGGTATACGCTTTGCGGCGGCCGTGCCATACAGACGGTAATGGCTTTGGGGGGCAGCGGCGTGGGCGTGGGCGATGGCGTCATGGTAGGTTGGGGCGTGGCAGTCGCCATTTCCGTATCCACCATCGGCGTCTGGTTGGCGGCGACGGCCGTTTCCTGCACCGTTGGCGCCGGCGTTGGCGTTGGCAAATCATCCTGACGGCACGCCGCCAATAAAGCAAACAACAGCATTGGTAGAAGTAAACAGGTTCGTTTCACAACATCTCCTAAACGATGGGTCTTGGGGATTTCGCAGAATTCTACATGAAACGTGAGCGACATTCATCACGTTTTACGTTTCGCGTTTCACGCTAATAAATCGTCCACAACAGAAAACTGGGCCAGAATTTCGGCGACAATCACTTCTGGCGGTCGGCCGGTGGTATCAAGGACAACGGCACCGGCGGCCGGCCGCAAGGGGGAATGTTCGCGGCCGCTGTCTAGCCCATCACGACGGACGACGTCGGCGAGGATGGCGTCGTAGTCGGTGGTGTGCCCTTGCGCCTGCCGGTCGCGCCAGCGACGGCGGGCGCGTTCGGCGGGCGAGGCGGTGATGAATAATTTCAGCGGCGCGTCGGTCATGACCACCGTGCCGATGTCGCGCCCGACCATGACAACGTGGCCGCGCTGCCCAAAGGCGCGCTGGCGCGCCACCATTTCTTGCCGCACGCCCAGGTATTGGGACACCTGCGACACGTTGGCGTCTACAGCCGGCGTGCGCAGGTCCCAGGTCACATCTTGCCCGTTGAGGAGCGCGGTGTAGTGACGGCCGTCTGTTGCTGTTCCGGCCGGCTGTATGTCAATGTCTAAGGTATGGGCCAGGGTGGTGACGGCCGTTTCATCCATCACGTCTATCCCCTGCCACAGCGCCGCCAACGTCACCGCGCGATACATAAAGCCGGTATCCAAAAAGAGGTAGTCCAACGCTTCCGCCAACATCCGCCCGACGGTAGATTTTCCTGAGGCAGCCGGGCCATCAATTGCAATCACTGTCATTATCATGAACCTATGCTATTTCCCTTTACGTTTTTGTGTTACAGGGCGTCGGGCATGAGAATCACCCTTGTCCTTGCTCTGCGTGACGCGGCGTAGGGCGGCCACTTCGCGGGGGCGCAAGAAGCGCCATTTGCCCGGTTCCAGACTGCCCAGGGTCAACGGCCCGATTTGCAGGCGCACCAGGCGCAGCACCGGATACCCCAACCCGGCGGCAATGCGCCGGATTTGCCGTTTACGCCCTTCGTGCAGCACCACTTCCAGGCGCGTGTGCGTGCCATGCCGCTCCAAAACGGTGATTTGCGCCGGGGCAGTTACGTCTTCATCGAGCATCACGCCCCAGCGCCACTCTTCTAGCGCCGCATCGGTAATATCCCCGGCCACGATAACGTCATATGTTTTTTCGTGTTCATAGCGGGGGTGAGTCAGTTGATGCGCCAGGTCGCCATCGTTGGTCATCAACATCAGCCCTTCGCTCTGTTTATCCAGCCGCCCCACCGGGTAAAGGTGGCCGGGCACGTCAATCAGGTCGCGCACGGTGGTCCGTCCTTGCCGTAATTCATCTTCTAGCGAGGAGATGATCCCGGCCGGTTTGTGCAGGGCGATGTACACCATGCGCTCCCGGTTCAAATCCAGTTCCGCGCCATCCAGTGCAACCTGGTCGGTGAGGGGGTTGGCTTTGGCGCCGAGGGTGACGGGACGGCCGTTAACCGTCACCCGCCCCACCTCAATCCACTGCTCAATTTCACGGCGCGAACCCAACCCCGCGCGCGCCATCAACTTCTGCAATCGTTCTTCCACCTTCTTCCCTCTTCCCTCTTCCCTCTTCCTTCTTCCTTACTCTTCCTCATCACCCGCCAATGGCGGCAGATCATCCAATGCCGCCAGCCCAAAATATTGCAAAAAATCCGTCGTCGTTCCGTATAAAATCGGGCGGCCCGGCGTTTCCATTCGTCCTATCTCCTGCACCAACCCTTTGCTCAACAGCGTGCGCAGCGCCCCGTCAGAGTTCACGCCGCGCACCTGATCGAGCTGCGGGCGGGTCATGGGCTGCATATAGGCGACAATTGCCAGCACTTCCAAAGATGCCTGGCTGAGGCGCGAGGTCATTTCCAGGCCCAAAAAGCGTTCGATTACGTCGCTGGCTGCAGGCGCGGTGGTCAACTGCACGCCATCGCCGCTCCATTGCAGGCGCAGGCCGCGCGTCTCATAGTCGGCCGCTAACTGCTGGAGCGCCTGTTCAACCCGGTGTGGCGTCATTTGCAGCGCCGTCGCCAGGCGATGCAGCGACACCGGCCCACTGGTGACAAACAACACGCTCTCCAGCAGGGCGGCCGGGCTGAGTTCTATCGCGGCATTGTGTACTTGTTGTAATTCTTCCATCATCGTTCCGTTTAGTTCACAAACCAATGAATTATAGCCAAGAATTGCCAGGGGCACACACTCGCTACCAATTTTCCAATTTTCGTAACTACTAAGCCCGCTGCCTGAGCTTGTCGAAGGCAGCACGGGCTTCGACAAGCTCAGCCCTCGAG
>JACSRF010000105.1 GCA_014879875.1 Anaerolinea sp. | reverse complement strand
CCCAGCGGGAAGCCGCGCAGGATGTGCGCGCCGTAGATAGCCAGCGCGCCGGTCTCATCGGTGATCAGGCCGACTTTGACCGGTTCGGCGCAGGAGACGCCCTCAGCCATTGGCGTTTCTTCAACTGGCGCCGGCGCGGCCGTTTCGGCCGTTGGCGCGGGCGCTGTTGTCGAGGCGGGCGTGTTGGTGGTTTGGCCGCCGCCGCAAGCTGCCAGCAGGCCGAACAGTACCATTAAAATTGTTAAAAAAGCGATACGACGTTTCATCTAATCCTCCTCAAAATAAGTTGAGTTTTTCTAAACATTGATAGGCAGCGAAATTTTCTTGTTGGATTTGTTCTTATTTTTCCGTTTCATTCCATATACAGAGTCTCCTTTGTCAGATTAATTTGAGGGTGTTGGGACACGGATTGGCAGGACTGCCGGATCAAGATAAATCCGTGAATCCTGCTATCCGTTGTCTTCATGACGGAGAGGGAACACCCTTGCGAGTTGCTAAAAATGTTTGAAAGCCCGTCAATCCTGCGCCGTGTACCATTTCCTGAACAAACTCGTCGCGCTCGGCGTCCAGACGGGCGGCAATGTCTTCTCGATGCCAGCGCAGCAGGCGGCGCGTGCGGCGAATGCTGCCGGGGTATTTGGCGGCAATGTCTTGGGCGATGGCCTGGGCGGCCGTGTGAAGCTGCGCGGCGGGGACGATGCGGTTGGCTAAACCCCAGGTTACGGCCGTTTCCGCCCCAATTGTCGCATTCAAAAACAACACCTCGGCCGTCCGCTTCTCGCCAATGAGCAGAGGCAGCAAGGTCGCCCAGCCGCCATCCGGGCTGGGGCCGACGACGCTGTAATAGGGCGTGAAGCTCGCTTCCGGCGACAGCAGCACAATGTCTGACCCCAAAATGAAGCCCAGTGAGCCGCCGGTGACGATGCCGTGAACGGCCGTGACCACCGGGACCGGTAAATCAATCAGCGCCAAAATCACCTCATTGAGCAGCCCGACAATCTCCCGCGCATACGCTTCAATGTCGTCGGCATGGTCCACAAACCCTTTGGCGTCGCCGCCGGTGGAGAAGGAACGGCCGTTGGCCTGCAACACCAGCGCCCGCGTAGAACTATCCACAGCCCGCAGCGCCGCCAAAATCTGCCGCAAAAATTCCGGCGTCAGGCTGTTATGCCGCTGGGGTCGGTTCAACGTCAGCGTCGTTACGGCCCCGTTTGCAGTTATATTACAATAAGCGTCATCAACTTTTTTCATGGAGTGTCTATTATGACAACTGCTGTGCAAATGCTCACCCATGCCGGAGACACAGAACCTGCCGCAACATTTTTTCGCATGAGTGTCGCTCGCTGCTATAGGTGTTAAGAAAAACATTTAGGGTTTGTAGTAACGACTTTAGTCGTTCAATGCACCGCTAAAGCGGTTACTACTAACCGTTCACCGCTTACTACTCTCCATACTCTTGCCGTAATTCCCGCTTCAACACTTTCCCGGCGGCCGTGCGCGGCAGCGGTTGGTCTAAAAAGATGACCGACTTCGGGATTTTGTACTTCGCCAGTTTGCCCTGGCAAAATTCGATGATTTCCTGCTCCGCTGCCGTTTGCCCCGCTTTTAAGACCACCAGCGCGCGCCCCGTCTCTTGCCATTGGGGATGGGGTACGCCGATGACGGCGACTTCGGCAACGGCCGTATGCTTAAAAATCACATCCTCAACCTCGGCCGGGTAGACGTTCTCGCCGCCGGAGATGAACATATCCTTCCAGCGATCCACAATGTAATAGAAGCCCTCATCGTCCACCATGGCCGCGTCACCCGAATGGAGCCACTCGTTTTTGATCGCTTCGGCCGTCGCTTCCGGGCGGTTCCAGTAGCCGCTGGTCACATTGCCACCGCGGATGCACAGCTCGCCTACTTCACCCGGCCCCAGCACATTGCCCTGCCGGTCTACAATGCGCACGGCCGTATGCAGCACCGGCTTGCCCACCGACCCCGCCTTGCGCACGGCGTTCTCTTTGTCAATGATGAACACCGTCGGCCCGGTCTCCGTCATGCCAAAGCCCTGCTGGATGATGATGCCCTTTTCCGCGTAGCTGTGAACCAGTGACGTGGGCAGCGCGGAGCCGCCGCTGCCCCAATGGACGACGCTGGAGAGGTCGTACTGGTCGAAGTCGGGGAATTGCAGCAGCGCCAGGTAAATGGCCGGGACGAGCAGCAGCTTGGTGACGCGCCACTCCTGAATCAGGCGCAGCATCTCGCCGGGGTTGAAGGCGCGCATGACGATGAGCGTACCCCCGGCGTGGAAAATCGGCCCGGCGTACAGTCCCAACCCGCCGGCGTGGAAGGTGGGCAGCACGTTCAGGTTGACGTCCGCTGCATGCAGGTCAATGGCCTGCCCCATGCCGATGGCGTTGTAGAAGAAGTTGCCATAGGTGACCTGCGCCCCTTTTGGCCGCCCCGTCGTGCCAGAGGTGTACAAAATGGCCCAGGCGTCGTCGTAGCGCAGGCGCGGCCCATCAAAATTGGTGGGAGAACCGGCCGCCAGCGCATCTTCATAGGCCCATTCCCTTGCGGGCGACGCGGCGGGCGATGCCGCATCGCGGCCCATATGTACGTAGCTTTCGACAGGGATGGCGGGGCGCAGCGCGTCCACTGTCGCTGCAAATTCTAGCTCGTAGATGAGCGTGTGCGGCGTGCAGTCGTTGAGGATGTATTCCAGTTCCGGGGCTGTCAGACGCCAGTTGAGGGTGTTCAAAATGGCCCCGATTTTGGCGCAGGCGAAGAGGATGACGAAGTAGTCGCCGCTGTTTTGCGCCAGCAGGGAGACGCGGTCGCCTGGCTGCACGCCCACTTGGTCACGCAGGAAGGAGGCGAATTGGTTGGCACGGCCGTTCAACTGCGCATACGTCCACTGCTGCCCGCTGTAGGCATCCACCAACGCCAATTTTCCCGGCGTCCGTTCTGCATGTCGTTTAATCCAGTCGAAGTGATACATAGTCGTTCCTGTAGTGCAGCAGTGTGGTAGTTTTACGGATTACGGATTACCGATCACCGATCACCGATTACCGCTCACGCCATTTCCTTCGCCAATACCAACGCTTCTCCCGTACACACAACCTCTCCCGCCGGGTTGGCGCAGGTGGTGCGCAGGTTGACCAGGTGTTTTTCTGGGCGCAGGCGGATAATTTCTACGGTGGCGGTGATGGCCTCGCCCACGTGGGCGAGGTGGGGGAAGCGCAGGCTTTGTTTGAGCCAGTTTGTACCGCGCCCTGGCAGTTCTGTGCCCAGCAAGCAGGAGAAGAGGCTGCCGAGTAATGCCCCCGGCAAACGGCCGTCCGCCACATTCTCGTCTCCAACCAAATCCACATACTCAGTCACGTCATCGGGGGTGAAGGTGCGGGTCAGGCTGGCGCGTTGGCCGAGTTGGTATGCGCCCATTTGGGTGGCGGTGGACTGGACGACGGCCGTTTCCCCTTCCCCTGCTACCCCTGCCGCAGACAGCGCCAGCCGCGCCGCGCCCTGGCAGCCAGGCAGTCCGTTGCTGCGGGCGGTGGTGGTGGCGATGACGGCCGTTTCGCCAGAAACTGCCGTTACTTCTACACTCACCGTCACCTCATCCCCGGCATAGGTCGGATTCGGAAACATCAATACCTGCTCAAACTGCACCGCGCCCGGCAGCAGCAGCCCCAGCGCGCGGCAAATGTTACTGTACAAAAACATGCCATGCGCCACCGTGCCGCCAAAATGGGTGGTCGCCGCAAACGCCGCATCCACATGAATGGGGTTATCATCCCCGCTCAATATGGCAAAACGGTCAAAATCCCGCTGTGTCATGGTGCGGCGAAAAGCCGCTTGCTGCCCGATTGCGACACTCATTTTGTAAATGCCAAAAACGTCCGCGTCGCATCCCCTGCGCCACGCTCAATGAAACTGACGGTCAGCGGCGTGCCGATGGCGTTCACGTCTGGCTGCATGGCGTCCAGCCCCAGAATTTGCGCGCTGATCATCGGCCCTTCATCCAGTTGCACAATGCCGGTCAGGTATGGTTTCGTGCGGTCATAGCCCGCTTCAATCATGGCGGTTGGGCCGATGTAAACGGCCGTAAACGCCGCCAACGTCCCTTTCCCCGACAACTCTACCCACTCCATCTCCTCGCTGTGGGTTTCCGGGTCAATGGGGCGCGGCGGTGCGTAAATCTTGCCCGTCGCCACACTGCGCGATCCCATCAATTTATGTTCCCGCAAAAACTGCTGGAAAGAATATTCGCTAAATGGTCTGTCGTTCATTTCTTTTTTTCATTGGTTGGTTAGTTTGTTAACCAACTATAGATGTTAAGGAACGAGAATTAAACAACTTGCTCATTTTGTTTGACAGAATGAACCTTTTGCCCCGATGACGA
>JACSRF010000106.1 GCA_014879875.1 Anaerolinea sp. | reverse complement strand
TAAACCGTAGGGATTCTTCGCTCCGAAGAATCCGCTCAGAATGACAATTCGCGGACTAATTTGTAAAGGGCAACGTCCGCTTTTTGAACCATGCCAAAATAAGCCTTCGATCCGAAAATGCCTCAAGCGAATTCCGAAATACATCGAATTTTCACCCGATTATTTCTCGGAATTCGCCTTAGAGAAGCAGCAGCTTCACCTGGGTCACGGCGTTCACCTTGCGCAGCGCGTCGAGCACCGCTTCCGGTGGCTCACTGTCCAGATTAATAAAGGAAAGGGCTTCGCTGCCCGGCCGGTACCTCCCCATGCGCCATTCGCCAATGTTAACGTTGTAGGCGGCCAGAATCGTGCCAATCTGCCCAATGACGCCGGGCACGTCTTTGTTTTGCATGACCAGGATCACCCCTTCCGGGCGTGCCTCCAGGCGGTATTCGTCCACCTGGACAATGCGTGGTTCGCTGCCGCCAAAGAGGACGCCGGCCAGCAGGCGCGCGCCACCTTCCCATTTGACGCGGCAGGAGATGAGGTTGGGGTAATCAATGGCTTCGATGCCTTGTGTTTGAGCGATGGTAATACCTTGTTGTTCGGCCAGTACCGGAGCATTGATATAGTTGAGCGGCCCTTCGACTTGGTCGTGCAGCAGCCCTTTGAGGAGTGCGGCGGCAATGGCGCGGATGAGGCTTTCGACAGCATCGCCATTGGCCTGCACCTCGACGTGGGTGACGGGTCCGTCGGCCAGCCCGACTTGTAGTTTGCCCAACGTTTCGGCCAGGTCCATGTACGGCCGTATCACATGAAACCCGCCAGCCCCCACCCGGAAAGGCATGTTGAGCGTATTGCGGAAATCATCACCGCGCAGGGCGTCTACAATCTGGTCAACCATCTGCACGGCGACGTCGCGCTGCGCTTCCAGGCTGCTGGCGCCCAGGTGTGGCGTATGCAGCACGTTGGGTAGGCCAATGAGGGGGTTGGCTTGAGGCGGTTCGGCGCTGTAGACATCGAGAGCGGCCGCTTTGACCTTGCCATTTTGCAGCGCTTCTGCCAATGCCTGGTCATCTATCAGCTTGCCACGCGCAGCATTGATGATAATCACCCCATCTTTCATCTGGCTGATGGTTTCGGCATTGATCATCTTTGCCGTTTCCGGGGTGATGGCTGTGTGCAGGGTGATGTAATCCACTTGTGGCAGCAGGTCTTCCAGGTCAAGGAGGGGCACGTTGAGTTCACGCCCGATCTCTTCGGAGACGTAAGGGTCAAAGGCGACGACGTTCATGCCAAATGCTTTAGCGCGTTCGGCGACCAGGCGGCCAATACGCCCCAGGCCAATGACGCCTAACGTTTTACCGTACAACTGCGTGCCCACAAATTTAGAGCGCGCCCACTCGCCAGTTTTTACCGATTCATGGGCAACGGCCGTGTGGCGGCTGACGGCCAACATGAGGGCCATCGTTTGTTCGGCCGTGGCGATGTTGTTGGCTGTGGGCGTGTTCATGACGATGATGCCGCGCATGGTGGCGGCTTGCACGTCAATGTTGTCTATGCCAATGCCGGCGCGCCCCACAACCTTGAGATTGATCCCCGCGGCCAGAGTGTCGGCGTCTACTTTCGTGTCACTGCGCACGATCAGGGCATCGTAATCGGGAATGATGGCGATCAATTCCTCTTTGCTCAACCCCGTTTTCATGTCGTAAGAGGCGTCGGTTATTTGCGCCAATCGTTCTAAACCGGCCGCGCCTAATTTGTCTGAGATGAGTATGCGATACATGATGATTTAGCCTTGTATAGCAAGGTTTGTAGTACCGCTTTAGCGGGAGAACCGGCTGAAGCCGTTACTACGAACCGAAGCGATTATCTGAACGAAGGTTTATAGATACGATTCGATAGCTGTAAATAGCTCTTCCAGATCACTCATTTGAATGTCGCCCATGTGGGCAATGCGGAAGGTCTTGTCTTTTAAGCGGGCGCCGTAGCCGTTGGAAATGATCATGCCCTGTTCGCGCAGGTACTTATTGAGCGCGGAGATGTTGATGCCTGCCTGGTTGTCAAAGCAGGAGACGGTGGGCGATTCGTAGCCGGCGGCGGAGAACAGGGGCAGCCCTTGCGCTTGCGCCCATTGGATGGTGCGGTCACGCATGGACAGATGGCGCGCATACCGGTTTTCCAACCCTTCAGCCATGAAGGCGTCGAGCTGGGCGTCGAGGGCAAAGAGCAGTGAAATGGCCGGGGTGGCCGGCGTCTGGTTCTTTTGCAATGATTTGTCGAGGGTGATGAAGTCGAAGTAGTAGCCACGATTGGGCACTGTTTTCGCTTTGGCCATGGCGCGGTCAGAAACGGCCGCAAACGACAGCCCGGCCGGTAAAGCAAACGCTTTCTGGCTGGACGTGAGGGCGACGTCGAGGTCCCAGGCGTCAAATTCCAGCTTGACGCCGGCCATGCTGCTCACGGCGTCAACCAGGATCATGATCTCGTCGCCATTGGGGGCGCTGCGCACGGCGGCGGCAATTTCGGCCACCGGGTTCAAAACGCCGACGCTGGTTTCGTTGTGGACAATGGTGATGGCGTCAAATTCACCGGTCGCCAGCCGTTCGGCGACCATTTCTGGCAGAATGGGCTGACCCCATTCTACTTCCAGCACTTCGTTCGCTTTGCCGTTGAGTTCGGTGACTTCGCGCCAGCGGTCGCTGAAAGCGCCATTGACGCAGTTTAACGCTTTGCGGTTGACGGTGTTACGCACGGCGCCTTCCCACAGACCGGTGCCGGAACTGGCGCTGATCAGCACGCGCGATTCAGTCATAAAAACCTGGCGCAGTTTGGGGCTGATACGGCCGATCAGGTCGGTACATTCGGGCATACGATGCCCAATCATCCATTGTGTTTGCGCGTCCAGAATTTCTGGGCGAACTTCAGTAGGGCCAGGGATGAAGAGGCGGATGTGTGGCGTGGATCGCCTGTTGGAATTTTGTTTTGAGTCGTTCATCTTGAAAAGTTATTGCTCCTGTTTGGATTTGTGTAAACACGTTTGCTACCGTTTTGTGGTAGGGGGAATCTTGTAATAGGCGTAAACTGGCTGGCCCCATGGCTAAGGCCAGTAATGGGGCAAGGCTGGGACTGTGAATGAAGGCGGGGGCCTGGGCGAGGACATGTTCGCGGGTAATGACGCCGCCAAAACCGACGAAGAGGTCAACGGCCGTTCCCGCCAGCAAATCACTGTGACCGTCGCCGACGAGGAGGGAACGGCCGGTTTTATTGTGCAGGAACTCGCGTACAATTTGCGCCTTACCGTCGCTGACTGTCAACGCGCCTTCGTGGTAATCAATGTACCGGGCATTGTCTTGCCCCGGCTGCCACCAATTTCCGGCCAGCTCGTTATACTCCAGGTCAACGGCGCGAATATGCTCCCTGGGGACGCCGAGGAACAGCCCAAATTCCGTGACCGGTTCGGCCAGGCCACCGCTGATGATGTAGACGGCGTGCCCTTGTTCCTGGAGGATTTTAATTGTTATGGCTGCGTCGGTAACGACGTTGCGTTTGTAAAAGCGACGGATTTCCTGTACTTGCTGTCGCGTTGGTTTCACGGCTTGCAGCCGTTTACGGTACACTTCCTCTAAATCCAGGTGGCCGTCCATGGCGGCTTGTGTCAGCACCTCGACGCGCCACCCTTTTCCGGCCGTTTCGGCCAGTACGTCAATGCCTTCCACCGTCGTCAGGGTAGAATCGCAGTCGAAGAAAATGTGTTCGTAGTGGGGCCAGCGCATCGTCAGATTGTTCCAAATTGCTCAAATTGCCAATGCGTGATTGTATGTTGCCGCGCGGTTCGTGGCAAGCAAGACCGGTTCGGTTTGTTAAACCTGGCAGGTCTTTTCATATCAGGGTTGTACTTGCACATCGTAGGGTAGTGTGGGCACGACTTCGCGGTTACTGCGAAAGAGCCGTACTTCGCCAACAACCTGTACTTCTGTGCCGGGGACGCCGAGCGCCGTGTTGTTGGGGATGCGTTCCAGAATGTTTTGCCAGACAAAGACGACGACCTCCCCGCTGTCATCGGCTACAAACAGTTTGACGCCGCTGCTGAGGCTCTCGGTGCGTAGAATTTGGCCGCGAATGGTGACTCGTTCGCCGACATGCTCTCCCAGGTCGGCGATGCTGCGCTGTGGTGGTCGGCTGGTTGTGGCGTTGAGGACTTTGACGTCGCCGCCAAAGTTGGGCACGATTTGCCATTCTCCTTCGAACTGGCCTACCAGCCCGGTGGCGCGCACGGTGGCGCCGATATTTAACTCTGGCGCAGCCCAGCAGTTGTCGTAGACGTTGTGCCACATCAGCAGGGTGACTTGTCCCTGACCGTCGTCCAGGGTGAATTTGAAACCGTTGGCAAAGCTGGCAGCGGCCGTCACGCGCGC
>JACSRF010000277.1 GCA_014879875.1 Anaerolinea sp. | reverse complement strand
GTCGTCACCGCCCAGGATGCCGCCCAGGATGCCGCCACCGGCAAATCCGCCCAGCACCGAACCCTCGCCACGACCGCCGCCGCCGGTCTGCGGCGCTGCGGCGAAGATGCGCGAGGCCAGGCGCGAGAACGGCAGGCTCTGCAGCCACACTTCGCCGGGGCCGCTCAGCTTGGCGAGGAACAGGCCCTCGCCGCCGAACAGCGCGGTCTTGATCTTGCCCGGCTTGTTGTTCAACGAACTGCTGCCCATGTTGGGGTGGGAACATCCCCTGCTGAACCTGACGTCGGTGGCGGCGCTGGTCGCAGCCGGTTATCCGATTGCGCTGAGTGCGCTGCGCGCGCTGCGCATTAACCATGAAATTAACATCAATTTGTTGATGACCATTGCCGCTGTCGGCGCGGTGGTGATTGGCGCGTATACCGAAGCAGGGCTGGTGATGGTGCTGTTCGCCATTGGCGAAGCGTTGGAAGGGTACACCGCCAGCCGCGCACGCGATTCCATTCGCGGGTTGGTGCAGTTAGCGCCACAAGAAGCGGTGGTGTTACGGCCGTGCCTGGATTGCGCCGGTCACCTGGGGCAGAATGGGTACACGGGCGGTCCCTGCCCGTTTTGCGGGCTGGAGGCGCAGCGCGTGCCGGTGGCTGATTTGCGCGTGGGGGAGATGATTGTGGTGAAGCCGGGGGAACGTGTGCCGATGGACGGCCGTATCCTCACCGGTCGCTCGGCCGTCAATCAGGCTCCCATCACCGGGGAAAGCCGCCTGGTGGAAAAAAGCGCGGACGATAAGGTATTTGCCGGCAGCATCAACGGCGCCGGAACGTTGGAGGTGGAAGTCATACACCTGGCGGCGGATAACACCATCAGCCGCCTGATTCAAATGGTGGAAGCGGCGCAAGAACGGCGCGCGCCGGCGCAGCGTTTTGTAGACCAATTTGCCAGCTATTACACCCCGGCGGTGGTGCTGCTGGCGGCGTTAGTGGCCGTCGTGCCCCCTTTGTTTTTCGACGCGCCCTTTTGGAATCCAGCGCCGGGCGAGCAAGGCTGGTTGTACCGGGCGTTGACGCTGTTGGTGGTGGCCTGCCCGTGCGCGTTGGTGATCAGCACGCCGGTCAGCCTGATCAGCGCCATCAGCAACGGGGCGCGGCATGGGGTGCTGGTGAAGGGGGGCGCGTATCTGGAAGCATTGGCGCGGGTGCGAGTGATTGCCTTTGACAAAACAGGCACACTGACGCAGGGGCAGCCGTCCGTCGTTGCGGCGCAGTCGTTGGCCTGCGCCGATGCGGTAAACGGCCGCTGCGCCGGCTGTGACGAGTTGGTGGCCCTGGCCTGTGCGGTGGAGCAGCGCAGTGAGCATCCGCTGGCGCAGGCGGTGACGGCGGAAGCGGCGGCGCGCGGCGTGCAGGCGCAGTATGCGGCGGCCAGAGATGTGACGGCGTTGACGGGGCGGGGAGTGACCGGGTTGGTCAACGACCGCGTCATCACCATTGGCAGCCACGCCTATTTTGATGACCATCAGGCGCACGCGCGGCACTGCGAAGCGCTGGCGGCGGCCAATCAGTCCGGCTATACGACGATGTTGGTGAGCGCCGATGGCGCGTATCAGGGATATATTGCCGTGGCTGACCGGGTGCGACCAGGCAGCGCCGCGGCCGTGTCTGACCTGCACGCCTTGGGACTCACCAATCTGATCATGCTCACCGGCGATCATGAGATGACGGCGCAGCAAATTGCGCAGCAGGTAGGGATAACGCAAGTGCGAGCAAACTGCCTGCCAGAGGATAAGGTAACGGCCGTGACCCAACTACGCCAACAACACGAACACGTCGCCATGGTCGGCGATGGCATCAACGACACGCCGGCGCTGGCAACAGCTTCCGTGGGCATTGCGGTTGGCAGTTCGGCGCAAGCGATGGAAACGGCCGACGTCGTGCTGCTGGGCGATGATTTGCGACTGCTGCCATTTGCCATTCGCCTGGCGCGCGCCGCCATGCGCACCATTTACGTCAATGTAACCCTGAGCATCGGCATTAAGCTGCTCTTTCTGGCCCTGGTGTTGTTGGGGTGGGGGAGCATGTGGCTGGCCGTGTTCGCCGATATGGGCGCGTCGCTGCTGGTGACGCTCAACGGCACGCGCCTGCTGCGCGCGCCCCGTTTTGACCATGAGGCCGCGCACCAAGGGCTGTAGCCCGATTTTCCAAAATCGGGCAGTGGGCGATTGCGGAGAATCGCCCTACATTTGCGAAGGAAAAACAAGGAAGATGAAAGGCTTTTTGCAAAAATTATTCCCAACAGAGAAGAAAGAAGCAGTGACAGTCATTTCTGGCCTGCCGCGTTCGGGCACATCTATGATGATGAAAATGTTGGACGCCGGTGGCATTTCCCCGCTGCAAGATGGGATTCGCACGGCCGACCCCGATAATCCAAAAGGGTACTATGAATTTGAGCGCGTAAAGCAGATGGAAAAGGGGGATACGGCCTGGATGAAGGATGCCCAGGGCAAGAGCGTGAAAATTATCTCCGCGCTGCTCAAACATATGCCGCGTGACTATACCTATCGCGTCATTTTCATTCGCCGCGACATGGCTGAAATTTTGGCCTCGCAGCGCAAAATGTTGCTTCGCCGGGGTGAAGACCCGGACAAAATGGAAGACGCAAAAATGGCGGCGCTGTTTGAGAAGCACCTGGCCGATGTCCAGGGATGGTTACACGAGCAGCCCAATATCTCGGCGCTTTACGTGCATTACAGTGACGTGCTGGCCGATCCGGTGACGTATGCGCAAAAGATCAATGTGTTTTGTGGCGGCAATCTGAATGTAGAAGCGATGATTGGCGTGGTTGACCCGGAACTGTACCGTAATCGCCAGGAGAAGTTGAAGGCTTTGTGATTGATGATTAGCGATTGACGATTGACGATTGGCAATCGCCGTCACTCTCGACGTCATTGCTCACCCCCCCTGAGCCTGTCGAAGGGGGTGAATGGTTTCCAACAAACAATGAACATGAATCGCTCACCATTGGCTATGAATCACTCTTCCAATCCCGCCACCCTTTGGGCCGAACTGTTTGTCCATGCGCTGGCGCTGGCCGGGCTGCGGCGCGTGGTGGTTGCTCCCGGCTCTCGTTCCACACCGTTGACGCTGGCCTTTGCTGCGCACCCGGACATTGAGCTGTTCTTGCACCTGGACGAGCGCAGCGCCGGCTTTTTTGCGCTGGGCATGGCGCTGACCACTGATAAGCCGGTGGCGCTGGTGTGTACGTCGGGCACGGCCGTCGCCAATTTCTTCCCCGCCATCACCGAAGCCAATATGAGCCAGGTCCCCCTGCTCATCCTCACCGCCGACCGCCCGCCCGAACTACGTCACAGCGGCGCCAACCAGACCATTGACCAGATTAAAATCTACGGCGACCAGGTTCTTTGGAGCGTAGACGCGCCGCTGCCGGAGCAAGATGCGCCGGAAATCGTGCTGCGCCACCTGCAAACCCTCGCCGCCCGCGCCTACGCCACCGCCAACGGCCTGCGCAAAGGGCCGGTACACGTCAATTTCCCGTTTCGCAAACCGCTGGAACCGGTGGACGGATTATCGATAACCGATTACCGACCACCGACCACCGACCACCGATTACTGATTACCAAAGGGCAGCTCGCCCCCACCCGCGCGCAGCTGTCTGACCTGGCGGAGATGGTCAACCGGCACGAGCGCGGTCTGATTGTGTGCGGACCGCGTTGTCCGGGAGATAATTTCCCGACGGCCGTTTCCGGCCTCTCGCAAATCACCGGCTATCCCATTTTGGCGGACCCGCTGTCGGGAGTGCGTTGGGGGCGGCATGTGAATGGCACGGCCGTTTGCGGTGCATACGAAACTTACTTACAACAAGACCCTGGCTGGCCTGAACCGGAGTTGATCCTCCGCTTCGGGGCCGTGCCCACCAGCAAATGGCTCAACGATTACCTGGGGCGCAGCAACCCGGCGTGGCGCATACACGTCCGCGAAAATGGCGTCTGGGCCGACGACAGCCACCTGACCACCTACTTCTTGCAGGTGAACGAGGAACTGCTCTGCTATGAATTGGCGCACCAGGCGACGCCGCGCATGAACACAGATTGGACGCGGCAGGTGATGGAACGGGAAACGGCCGTCTGGCACGCCCTCGACCAACACCTCTATGACCCATATTTCGACGCCAGCGCCGCTGCCGACGTTCTCGCCGCCCTGCCCGACAACACCCATCTCTTTGTCGGCAACAGCCTACCCATCCGCCACGTTGACCAATGGGGACGGCCGTCTACCCAACAACTACACCTCTACGGCAATCGCGGCGCATCCGGCATAGACGGCAACACCTCCACAGCCCTGGGCATTGCCGCCGCCAGCGGTCAACCCACCGTCGCCCTCCTCGGCGACATCACCTTTTACCATGACCTGAACGGACTGTTCATGTTGAAGGAAGAGGGAAGAGGGAAGAAAGATGAAGCGCCATCGTCAATCGTTAATCGTCAATCGTCAATCGGTAATGTGACGATCATCTTGTTGCATAACAATGGTGGCGGCATCTTCCACCGCTTGCCGGTACGCAGCATCGAACCCCCATTTACCGATTTGTTCATCACCCCGCATGGCCTCGATTTCAGCGGCGTCATTCAAATGTACGGGCTGGCGCACGTGCGGCCACAAACCCGCGCCGAATTTCAATCTGCCCTCTCCGCCAGCCTGCACAGTTCCACGCCCACCGTCATCGAACTACAAACCAACAGCACGGCCGACGACGCCCGTCGGCGCGAACTAATGGAAATATGGAAATTATGAACTATGAATTTGGAGCCGTTCATCATTTTCATAATTTATCCTTCATAATTCATACTTTAAGGAGTTTTTTATGACCAACTGGCAAACTGTCCAGGAATACGAAGACATCACTTACCAAAAATCAGGTGGGATGGCGCGCATCGCCTTCAACAGGCCGGAAATCCGTAACGCTTTCCGTCCGAAAACGATCAACGAGATGATAGACGCCTTCCGCCACGTCTGGATGGACCAGGAAGTGGGCGTCATCTTGCTCACCGGCAACGGCCCCTCGCCCAAAGATGGCGTCCACGCCTTTTGCGCTGGCGGCGACCAGAGCGTGCGCGGCCATGCCGGTTATGTGGGCGATGATGGCGTGCCGCGTCTGAACGTGCTGGAATTGCAGCGCATCATCCGCACCATGCCCAAAGTTGTCATCGCCCTGGTCAACGGCTACGCCATCGGCGGCGGCCACGTGCTGCACGTCGTCTGCGATTTATCATTGGCAAGTGAGAACGCCATGTTTGGGCAAACCGGCCCCATCGTCGGCAGCTTCGATGCCGGTTATGGCAGCGCCACATTGGCGCGTATTGTCGGCCAGAAAAAGGCGCGCGAAATCTGGTACCTTTGCCGCCAATATACGGCGCAGGAGGCGCTGGAGATGGGACTGGTGAACAAGGTGCTGCCGACGGTAGAAGCATTGGAAGCGGAAGGGGTGGCATGGGCGCAGGAAATCTTGCAGAAATCCCCCGTTGCCATTCGCTTCCTGAAGGCGGCGATGAATGCAGACATGGACGGGCAAACGGGTCTACAAGTGTTGGCCGGCGATGCGACAATGCTGTTTTACATGACCGAGGAAGGCACAGAAGGTAAAAACTCTTTCCTGGAAAAACGGCCGCCAGCATTCGACGTGAAGTACCCCTGGCGACCCTGAACTGATTGACGATTGAGGTATTCGCCAATCGTAAATCGTCAATCGTCAATCGCAAATCGTAAATTCCCATGTTCGATTGGTTGACAGAACGGGCGCGGCAGACGCCGCTGAAGCTGGCCCTGGTGATCGGGGCGCGGCGCTGGACGTATGGTGAGTTGGATACGGCCGTCTCCCACCTCGCCGCCTATCTCTACGCCCAGGGCATCCGCCCCGGCGACTTCGTGGCGGCGCTGCTGCCTAACAGCTTTGAGTACGTCTGCCTCATTCACGCCCTGGCCCGTTTAGGCGCTGTCCTTGTCCCGCTGAACACGCGCCTCACCCCGGCGGAGTTGCAGTGGCAGGTTGACCATGTGGGGGCGAAGTGGCTGGTGACAGAGGAAGAAGAAACGGGCATCGTGAGTTGCGCCATATTAACGGTAAATGGCGTCGGATGGTTGGAAAGCAAGTCTGCGCTCACCATTCACCATGCCCCATTCACCCTGCACCATTTGCAAGCCATTGTCTTCACCTCTGGCACATCGGGCAAACCCAAAGGAGCCATGCTCACCTATGCCAACCATTTCCACAGCGCAATGGCCTCGGCGGAACGGTTAGGCGTGCAAGAGGATGACCTGTGGCTGAGTGTGCTGCCGTTGTACCATGTGGGGGGGCTGGCGGTGATTTTTCGTAGTTGTTTGCTTGGCACGGCCGTTTCCCTGCACCCCCGTTTTGACCTGGACGCCATTAACCACGACCTGAACAACTACCCCATCACCCTCATCTCCCTCGTGCCCACCATGCTGCGCCGCCTGCTGGAAACCCGCGCCTTCTGGCCCGCCACCCTGCGCCTCATCCTTCTCGGCGGCGCGGCGGCCCCAGCAGAACTGGTAGAACGCGCCAATACCCTGCCTCGTCACTCGTTATCCGTAAACCGCTTACCGCTTACGGATCACGGATTACCGCTTACGGATCACGGATTACTGATTACGGATCACCGATTCCCTCTGGTAGCGACGACCTACGGCCTCACCGAAGCCGCCAGCCAGGTCGCCACCATGCCCCCTGCCGAGGCCGCGCGCAAACCGGGCAGCGTGGGTAACCCTTTGCCTGGCACAACGGTCAAAATCGTGGATGCGCAGGGAAATGAACTCCCCACTGGCGCATATGGCGAAATTGTGGTGACGGGAGCAACGGTGATGGCCGGCTATTGGAATGCGGGGCGTGGAATGCGGAATGTAGAATCATCACTACGCACTCATGCCACCGGCGACATCGGCTACCTGGACGGCGACGGCGATCTGTGGGTGGTGCAGCGGCGTACTGATTTGATTGTCAGCGGGGGAGAAAATGTGTATCCGGTGGAGGTGGAGGCGGCGCTAAGGAGCCACCCGGCGGTGGCCGAGGCGTGTGTGGTGGGTGTGCCCGACGCGGAGTGGGGGCAGCGGGTGACGGCGATGGTGGTGGCAAGGGGGGAGGTAACGGCCGTTGACCTGCTTAACTTTCTGCGCCAACACCTGGCCGGCTACAAAATCCCGCGCCAGATATGGTTTGTGGACGCGCTGCCGCTCACAGCCTCCGGCAAAATTGCGCGGCAGCAGGTTGTTGAGGAGATCGTGAAAGGGGAACGAGTCGCCGCATGGCTGTAAAAACCAACGGTTACTCAGCGGGCGGCAGATGGTCAGTCCGGCATTAAAATTAAAGGCGCTGGCAACCTCAACCGGCGTTGTATCAACCGTTGATGCGCCATTCTAATTCGTTTGATCTCTTCGTCTGTAAGGCCTATGCCCTCTTTTAAGATGAGTGTGTCGGTATAGTCCAGCAATGTAGTCAAATCCGTCTCTCCGCGAATCATCTCGTCCACAGCGGCAAATTGCCTTTCTGTTACGGAAACGAGCGGGTCGCGCAATGCCGCTATTTCACTGGGGACAAGTTCTAAAACGCCTCCCCCATAGTGTCGCCCTAATAATTCAGCATATAAAAAGGTAAGGGAGTTCAAAAAGGAGAATACGAAATCTTTAGCCCGTTCTTTATAGGCTGGTTTCATCTGAACGCGATAGGCTGTATCTGTAGAATATGCGCCTAACTCATTCAATACAAGCCGAGGAAAATGGTGGCACCGCTTCAATAGAGCAATTTCCGCTACCCACCCTGCCAACGAAAAAAAGGGTCTACTGTACACCACAGTAGACCCTTCTCCATGCGCTAAAGCCGCGTTATGCCCGGTTACTCATATCGCAGCGCATCGGCGATGACCACCTTGGCCGTCGCCCGCGCCGGCAGCCACGCCGTCAGCAGGCTGGCGCTGAGGATCGCCACGCCAATGCCGATGAGCGTCGGCCAGGGAGGGAGGAAGGCTAACCCCTGGTCGGCCGCCACTTGCAGGTACAGGTTGTAGGCAAAAGTCAGCGCCAGCCCGTAGCCGATTACCGTCGCCAGCCCGGAGACGAAGATCCCCTCGAAGAGGAAGACGTTTTGCACCATGCCCCGGCTGAAACCGATGGCGCGCAGCACGCCAATTTGCTGGCGGCGCTCCACCACGGCGCGAATGGTGACGACGCCGAGGGCGGCAATGCCGATGAGCAGCCCCAGGCCGATGAAGCCCTGGATGAGGTAGAAGATGCTGCGCACCGCGGCGCGGCTCGCTTCCAACTGCTCTTTGGGCAGGGAGGTTTGCAGGCCGCTGCGGCTGAATTCGCCCTCGATGGCGTTGGCCGCGGCGCGGGCGTCGCTGCCTGCTGGCAAGCGCAGCAAGAAGCGGTTGGGGTTCGTGTAGCCAAGCGCGGCTGCCGCTTCCTCATTCATCATCGCCCCAAAGAAGCTGGGCGCGGAGTTGATGACGCCGATGATGGTGAACTCCCGCGCTACATTGTCTGCGCCGGTGATCTGAATGGTCACGGGGTCGAAGGTGGCGGCGGAGGCGCTGATGGCGGTGACGGCAAAAGCGTCGTCGTTGCGCTGCGCGGTGGGGTCGCCGCCGCGATCAATGGAGAAGTTGTCTATGACGATGAGGCTGGGGTCGTTTTGCACGGCCGTCCACACGGCCGTTTCGCTCTCATACCCCTTTGCCCAGCCCCCCAACGTCAGCCGGTGCGTGGCGAAGAAGGTCTCATCCACGCCGTTGATCAGGTAGCCAGCGGGCGCGGCCATTTCCGGGCTTTGCGCCTGCACGGGAGCGAAGATGGCGGCGGCGACCGTTTCCGGTTGGGGTAGTTTGCCCGCAGCGACCAGATCGGCGACGGCCGTTTCCAGATCATCCACACGCACCGGGTTGAATGGATTGGCTTGCACCAGCACGTCATAATCGCCGCTGCCGCTGATCGGGTCGAGGAAATTGCTGAATGTGTTGGTGATCGTCGTCGTGCTGACCAGCGTAAAGATGATCAGGCTGAACATCGCCAGCGTCGTCGCCGTGCGCCCCTTGGCCATCACCGGGTAGGCGATGGAGACGCGCGCCACCGGCAGCAAACGGCCGAACTGCCCCAACGCCCCGGCAAAGAGATTGAGCAGTGCATCCGCATTGTAAAGGAAGAGGACAATCGCCCCGCCCACCAAAAAGAGGCCGCTGATGAAAAAGTCGCCGGGATTGCTGCTCAAATCCGCCAGCGCGCCGCTGCTGCGCGTGGGCAGCGCCCAGTACAGAATGAGGCTCAGCCCGACGAAGGAGTACGCCAGGCGGTCGGGCAAACGCAGCCAGTGAGCAAACTGCCCCAGGCCGATGATGAACAGCGAGACGCCCAGCGCATAGACGCCAATTTGCTCGGCCACATTCACGCCGATGTAAGCGAAAGCATAGCCCAAGGCCAGCAAGACGGGGCCGCGCGCGAACAATCCACCCCAGAAGTTGAGGATCGCTTTCGGCCCGGCCAGCAGGAAGAGGCGCGCCGCTTCACGCAGGTTGCCTTTGCCTGCTTTGGTCGCTGCGGCGCGCCAGACGAGGAACGGCCGTAAAAATAAAATCCACTGGCTCGCACGCGGCAGGGTGGGCAGGTTCAGGTCGCGGATGGCGGCGATGATGTTGACGCGGCTGATGCGCACGGCAGAGATGCTGACGGTGATGAAGGTGATGACCAACCCCAGACTGTAGCCAATGACGGCCGAACGCAGCCCGACGCGGGGGATGATGGTCAGGGCGCTGTCGGCCAGCAGGAAGGCGATGGCTTGCGCCAGCAGCAGCGCCGCCCCCACGCCCAGCAACGCGCCAATGGCGGCGGCCATGAAATTGTAGGCCAGTCCTTCGCTGACGAATTGGCGGATCAGGTCGCTGCGCTGCAAACCGACGGCGCGGCTCATGCCCAGTTCTGATTTGCGCTCGGCGGCGAGCACGGAGAAGATGAGGAAGATGAGCAGGATGCCGCTAAAGATAGAGAATGTGCCGAAAGTGACGAAGAGGGTGGTGATGAATTCGGCGCTGGTGGCGGCGGCTTCTAGCTGATTGGCCTTGATGGGGTTGACGATGAGGTCGCCGGCGATGGGTTCCAGCAGGGAAACGGCCGCAGCGCTCAACGCCGCGCCGCTTTCCCGGTCGCCACTGTTGGAGATGAGGACGGCCGTGATCTGCCCCGCCTGCCCGAAGAATGCCTGCGCCGCTGCCAGCCCCCAGATGACTGCCGGGCTGCCGCCCGCCAGTTCGCCATCGGGCACAATGCCCGCGACCGTGACGGGGGTGGGCATTCCTTTCACCAGCAGCAGTTCATCGCCGCTGGCAATGTCTAGCTCCAGCGCCAGGGCTTCATTGACCAGTACCTCGCTTTCTTGCAGGCCATCCAGACCTGCGGGCAGGGTCAGCCCGTCGCCGGTCAGCGCGCCAATGCCGCGAATGGCAACGGCCGCTTCGGACAAGCCGCGCGTGCTGTTGACGACGGGCAGGTTTTGCGCCAGCACGGGCACGGCGGCGTCGAGCGTTGCGCCATCTACCAGGGCGGCGATTTCATCGGCAGCGGCCGCAGCAAACCAAACGGCCGTATCCGTTTCGGTGTCTGGGGCGGCGCTGAAACTGAAGCCGACGGCCGTTTCCTGGCGTGTGGGGCTGATTTCCAGGTCAATGGCCCCCAGGTTGTCGTACACCTCCACCTTCACGGAGTAATCTATGGTGTCGCCGACGCCGAGGGCGCTGGTGATGATCAGGGTAGAGAGCGCCAGGCCGACGATGATCAGCAGAGTCTGGCTTTTGCGGCGCGGCAGGTTGCGCACGCCCAGGCGGAAGGGCAGTGGGTAGCGCCAGGCGGTCAGCCCGACGCCGATGAAGATGAGGGCCAGCAGGCCCAAGAGGGTGTACATCAGGGTGTCGGCGGGTATGCCGAAGATGGTGTTCATAGTTTCGTAATCCGTAGTCCGTAATCCGTTCACGCTGTTTGCAACGTTAACTGCGCAATTTGCTTGGGGTAGCCGTTGCCGTTGACGGGTACGGCCGTTGGCTGCTGTTGGGGTTCGCCGACGACCAGGCCGTCCTTCATCCACACAATGCGGTCGCATTGCTCGCCAATTTCCAGGGAATGGGTGACGATGACGAAGGTCTGACCGTTTTCGCGGTTGAGGCGGCGCATCAGGTCCATAATTTCTTGCGACGTTTTGCTGTCCAGGTCGCCGGTTGGTTCGTCCGCCCAGACAATGGCCGGTTTGTTCACCAGGGCGCGGGCGATGGTCACGCGCTGCTGCTGCCCGCCGGAAAGCTCCGTGGGACGCTGATCGCCCTGGTCGGCCAGCCCGACGGCGGCTAACGCTTCGCCTGCCAGTTTGCGCGCCTCTTTGGCCTTGATGCGGCTGCTGTAGTCGAGCAGAAGGGGCATTTCGACGTTTTCAACGGCCGTCAACACCGGCAGCAGGTTGTAGAACTGGAAAACAAAGCCCATGTTGGCGGCGCGGTAGGCGGTGCGCTCTTTGTCGCTCATTTTGGCTAGATTACGGCCGTCAATCTCAATCACGCCTTCGTCAATGGCGTCCAGCCCGGAGAGGGTGTTCAGCAGCGTCGTCTTGCCGCAGCCCGATGGCCCCATGATGGCGACCATCTCCCCCTGTTTCACTTCTAAATCTAGCCCGCGCAAAGCCTGGACGACGACTTTGCCGGTGTTGTAGGTTTTTTGCACATCTTTGGCGCGAATAATAACGTTGTCAGACATTTCTCGTTCCTTTTTACGTGTGAATTGCGGAGAAGTTTGTTAGTGTGTTGGTTGGTTGGTTGGTTGGTCAGCAAACTAACCAACTAACCATGCCCAAAACATCAAAGTTGTTACTCAATACAGAGATGATACCGGGTTTTTGTCCATTTGTCAATAATTTGTCCATATTTAGTCAATAATTTGTCTATAAACGATTGATTGTGTGCCAGACGTGAGTTTTGTCACTTGTGCCCCGCCGCGCTTTTGGGGACAATGGGACGAGGATGGACAGGTTGGCGTGAAGCGTGGCGTGAAACGGGACAAAGCGAAGCGCCTGGCGCTTCACCGGTTTTCCCTACTGAACAAGGAGCATGACATGAGTACAAATGATGTAGTTATTCTTGGCGCTGCCCGCACCCCCACCGGGAAGATGTCGGGGGCGTTGGTTGGCAAAACGGCGACAGAGTTGGGCGCGGCGGCGGTGGCCGCGGCCGTTTCCCGTTCTGGCATAGACCCCGCCACCATTTACGAAGTGATCATGGGCCAGGTGGTGCAGGGAGGCGCCGGGCAGGCGCCGGCGCGTCAGGCAGCGATGGGCGCGGGATTACCCACCACAGTTGGCGCAACGGCCGTGAACAAAGTATGTGGCTCTGGCCTGAAGGCGGTGATGATCGCCGCCAACGCCATCATCGCCGGCGAAGCGGACGTGTTTGTCAGCGGCGGCATGGAGAGTATGTCCCACGCCCCCTATTTTCTGCCCGGCGCGCGCCAGGGGCTGCGCTACGGCCATGCAGAAATGAAAGATTCTGTGCTGCACGACGGTCTCTGGTGCGCCTTCCAGCAGTGGCCGATGGGCAACTCGGCGGAGTTCATTGCTCAACAGTTCAACATTTCGCGCGCGGAGATGGATGAATTTGCCCTGCGCAGCCATGAAAAGGCGGCCGAAGCGACGGTGAACGGCCGTTTCGCCGCCGAAATCACGCCCATTGAAATTGCTAGCCGCAAAAGCAGCGTCACCGTGACGCTGGATGAATCAATTCGCGCCACCTTTGCCAATGGCGGCTACGAATTGGGGACCAGCCTGGCGCAGCTTGCCAAACTACCGCCCGCTTTTACGAAAGACGGCCGTGTCACCGCCGGTAATGCTCCTGGCCTGAACGATGGCGCGGCGGCCCTGGTTGTCGCCAGCCGCGCCGCTGCGGAACGGCAGGGACTCAAACCGTTAGCGCGTATTGTCGGCTATACCCTGGCAGCCGTGGAACCGCTGTGGCTTTTCGACGCCCCGGCCCAGGCCATGCCCAAACTGCTCAAGCGCATCGGCTGGACGCTGGACGACGTAGACCTGATTGAGCTAAACGAAGCGTTTGCCGCGCAGGTGTTAGCCAACGCCGTCCATTTGCAGCAAGAAGGGCACGCCTGGAACTGGGACAAGGTAAATGTCAACGGCGGGGCTGTCGCCCTGGGGCATCCCATCGGTGCCAGCGGCGCGCGTGTGCTGGTCACGCTCATTCACGCTTTGCAGCAGCGCGGCCTGTGGCGCGGGCTGGCCTCCCTTTGCCTGGGCGGCGGCGAGGCGGTGGCGCTGGCGCTGGAATTAGAGATGTAGTCTGAACATCCTTGTTCGGACATCGAACAGGGATGTTCGCTTTACAAAGGAGATTTCCCACATGAATTCTGACCATTGCTTTCTTGTTTTGGGTGGCGCGGGCCTGGTTGGCGCCCAGGTTGTGCGCGAAATTGCCCGCGAATTAGCGCCGGAGCGGATCGTCGTCGCCAGTTTGTTTCGCGGCGAGGTGCGCGAATTTCTGCACGACGTTCACCGCGAATTCCCCCAGGTTGAATTCATCGGCGCATGGGGTGACGTCTTTGTGCGCGACGAGTTCAGCCAGGAGCAGCGCCGCCGCATTACGCAAAGCCGCACCCGCCGCGACGCCCTCTACCAGGATTTATTCGGCAACCTGGACGAGGCGTATGATCGTTCGACGCTGGCGCAGTTGGTTGCGCAGCACAAGCCAGACGTGATTATAGATTGCATCAACACAGCCACGGCCATCAGTTACCAGGACGTTCACAGCGCCAGCATGAAGACCTATGACATCTTGCAGGATCTGAACCGCATTGTAGACCACGAGGACATCCCGGCGTTGGAGAGCTTTGGCCGCGATTTTGAGCAGAACGTGAGTATGCTGCTGGTTTCGCAAGCGCTCCCGCAGCTTATCCGCCACGTGCAGGTGCTGCACCGCGCCATGCGCGAAGTGGGCACGCGGCTTTACCTGAAGATTGGCACGACGGGCACAGGGGGCATGGGGTTGAACATACCGTATACGCACAGTGAAGACCGGCCGAGCGCGAAGCTGATGAGCAAAACGGCCGTTGCCTTTGCGCACACCGGTCTCATGTTCCTGATGGCGCGTACCCCTGGCGGCCCTCTGGTGAAAGAGTTGAAACCGGCGGCGATGATCGGCTACCGCAAGGTCAGCTACAAGACGATCAAGCGGCGCGGCAGCCCCCAGTTTCGTTATCAGAGCCGGGCGGTGGGGCTAGACGGCCGTCTTACCCTGCGCGGCGATGAAACGCAATATGCCAAACTGGACAAGCTGCAAATGGCCGGCGTTGATACTGGCGAGAACGGCTTCTTCGCGCGCGGCGAATTTGAAACCATCACCCACATGGACCAGATGGAATTTGTGACGCCCGAAGAGATTGCGCAGCAGACGGTGTTGGAAATCAAGGGCAGCAACACCGGCTACGACGTCATCTCCAGCATAGATATGAGCATTATGGACCCCAGTTACCGCGCCGGCGTGCTGCGGCAGACCGCGCTGGACAAACTGGCGCGTCTGGAGCAAGAAACCCACAGCCACAGCGTCGCCCTGGGGCAACTGGGGCCGCCGGAACTTTCCAAGCTGCTCTACGAAGCGCATCTGCTAAAGCTGCAATATGGCACACTGCGCGCCGTCATAGATGCCCCCACCAGCGATGTCGCCGCGACGCTGTACGAATTTTTGCAGCAAGACGATCTGCTGCGCACGCAAATTGTCTCCATTGGCGTACCGATTTTGGCGCCAGACGGCCGTACCCTCATTCGCGGGCCTCGTCTCAATATCCCTGAAAGTATCTACCACGAAGTCGCAATCCAGGAAGGCGATGTAGATGCCTGGGCGCAGAAAGGGTGGGTGGATTTGCGCCCTGATAACTTGCGCATCTGGCAGCGCCGCTTCCAACGGATGCAGCGTACACAACACACCCTCCACACGCGGGGCACCTCGTCGGTGACCATGAAAGTATATCTACATGATACAATTGAGATTGGCGCGGTGGTCGCCTGGCTTTTTAATAATGATTATGGCGGGTATCGGATTAAGTAATTGCCTTCAGGCCGCTGCTATCATTTGCAAACCCGCTAACTTCGTCTAAAATTGAGCATAAAGTTGGTTATGTAGAGCCTCAAAGATTCTCCAACATTACCCCCACTTCAACCTTAACTGATTGCAAGCTGTTGTTGAGCAATTTATGAGCTAGGAAAGGTTTTCGCACGATGTCAACGACGAATTTCATGGGTTTGACGATGCCTGTTTTTACCGCCTTTGGTTGGGCTGGTGAAGAGACGGCAATTAAATTTGCACTGGCACAGTTGGAATTGTTTATTTCAACTTTGCACGTTAATTTACCCCGCGCGGTGCAGTTGGAGTTCCCCGTTTTTGGGTTGAGCCAGGATAATCAGAGCGTTTACCTGGCGGCAAGCAGCGAGATAGAGAGCGATGTACACATTGCTTTTTATGCGCGCCCGATGAGCCTGGAACTGCAATTGGTAGTTACAAATAAGGATATATTGGCAAAAGGATTGGCGGCGGCCGAGAAGAACCCGGTTAACTGCCACCACCTGATTACAAATATGGGGCCGGAATGGAGCTTGCGCTTACAACAGATGTTGATTGAGGAAGAGTCCAGGGTGGTTTCTCATTACCAGGATTTGTTTAAGGAAAGCATTACGCAGTTGAGCCAGGAGACGGCAACGGTCGTCTTTAGCAAAGCAGCCTACCTGAACGGTCAGGAAAAATGGGTCACGCCGATTTACCTCAGCCGTCGCTTTAATTCCGAACAGATTGCGGCCATGAGTACGGCCGTCATCCGGGTCATGAGCGAACAAATTGACGCCTTGATGCCCGTTGTTAACTTCCTCACCGGCCGCGTTGGGCGCAAGCCAGGCAAAACCAGTAAACGGATAACCAGCAAGGCCAGGACAGGCCCCCGGTCCGCGGCAGAACCCGTTGAATTGGCAGAAGTGGAGAGTGACGATCAAGAAGGATTTGTTTTTGTCACCGAACTGAAGCCGCTGCATTTGCGACGTGGATTTATCAATATGACGCCGCGGCATTGGGAGTTCTTTGCCGTGAATGCGCGCACGGAGACCCGTAACGTCTCGGTTTATTATGATGGCATCTACGACCGTAAAAGCGCCGTGTGGCGCTTACAACCCGGCGACATGGCCCGGCTTGTACTCGGGCCGGCGGCGCATGAATGGTTGGAAGATCATTTTGCTCCCAATGAGCAAATTCAATTGAAGGCCATCAAGCTAGACAACGAAAATATTCAAATTTCGCTCACTGCTGTTGAATCAGCGCCGTGATGACCCTGCATGAGGTATGCAAAGAAACAAAGACGCAAAGGGTTTTCTTTGCCTCTTTCCATCTTTGTGTCTTTGCGTTAAATTCTTTTCTGGCTTGTCCAGGTTAGGCGAAGATTATGACACAATTAGCTGCATTTCTCCATGAAACAGAAGCTGAAGAGAATGAAGAGAAAACGAAACCCTGGTTTCCAGAACCGGTTAAAAATCTGGAAGAGACCGGCTTAACCGAAGCATTCTTGCAGGACATGGTCTTGAAGATCATGTATCACAGAGGGCAGGTGACTGGTTTTCAGATCGCCGATGAGGTGAAACTACCCTTTCAAACTGTGCTGCTGCCGATTATGGAGTTTATCAAGCGGGAGCAAATGTGCGAGGTGAAGGGGTCTGGGGGATTGGGCGCCGGCACGTATCAATACGTCATTACCAATAAGGGGTCGGCCCGCGCCCGCGAACGTCTGGAGCAAACCACCTACATCGGTCCGGCGCCGGTTCCCTGGGATGAATACGTGAAAGCGATTAATGCCCAGGGTGCAAACAAACTGCGCGTCAATCCGCCGATGGTGCAGCAAGCCCTGTCCCATCTGGTTCTGAATGAATCTATCATGTCTAAAGTTGGCCCGGCCATTAACTCTGGTAAATCAATGTTCTTGTATGGCCCACCGGGAAATGGGAAGACGACGATTGCCGAGAGTATCGGCCGTCTGGTGCTGATAAACGACATGTACATCCCATATTGTGTGGAAGTGGACGGCCAAATCATCAAGGTGTACGACGAAATTAACCATGTGCGCGTACCGGACACGGATTTTGCGGCGCACGGCCGTTCCGCCAGTTCCCTCACCCACAAAATGGATACCCGTTGGCTCAAGATTCGCCGCCCTGTGATCATGGTCGGTGGCGAACTGACGCTGGATGGCCTGGAACTGGTGTTTGACCGTACCAACAAGTATTACGAAGCCCCCTTCCAAATGAAAGCAAATGGGGGTATGTTCCTGATTGATGACTTTGGCCGCCAGCAAATTCGGCCGCGCGATCTGCTCAACCGTTGGATTGTGCCGATGGAAAAGAACGTGGACTTTTTGTCGCTGGTCACCGGCCGCAAGATTGAAGTGCCGTTCAAGGTATTGATCGTTTTTTCCACCAACTTGCCGCCCCGTGACCTGGTTGATGAGGCATTTTTGCGCCGTATTCGCCACAAAATCGAAGTGACGTCGCCTTCGTTCGATGAATACCGGGAGATTTTCAAGCGTGTCGCCAAAGCCCGTCACGTTCCTTATGACGATCAAACTGTGGTTTATTTATTGCAGGAATATTACATCAAGCGCAATCGCAAACTGCGCTCCAACCATCCACGTGATTTGTTAGAACAAATTCAAGATATTTCCGAATACCTGAGTATTGAACCGGTCCTTTCGCCAGAAATGATTGATCGCGCCACCGCCGCCTACTTCGTTGAACTGTGACCCGGCGCTGGTGTAGTGCCTGGTGATCAGAGAATTGTTTATTGATCACTGACTTTATGAACGATTGGTTTACCGCCTCCACCCCCCTCATTCTTGGGCATCGCGGCGCCAGCGCCGACGCACCGGAGAACACGCTGGCCGCATTTGCCCTGGCGGTGGCGCAAGGGGCGGATGGCGTTGAGTTAGACGTGCAGCTCGCGGCCGATGGTTGGCCGGTGGTCTGCCATGATTTTCGCGTGGATCGGGTCACAAATGGGACCGGGCTGGTATCGCAGTTGACGGTGGCGCAGTTGCGGGAACTGGACGCCGGTCAGGGCGAGTATGTGCCGACGCTGGATGAGGTGTTTGAACTGCTGGGGCCGGGTGTGTTGGTCAATGTGGAGTTGAAGAATTGGGATTGGCGAGACAAGGGGTTGGAAACGGCCGTTGCCGACCGCATTCAATCTCACAACCGCGAGCGCCAGGTCCTCGTCTCCTCCTTCAATCCCTTCGCCCTGCGCCGCGCCCGCCGCCACCTCACGCGCAGCACCTCTCTGGCGCTGATCCGCGAACGAGGTTGGCTGCAATATAGTTACCTGCTGGCTCAGGGACAGGCTGACCACCCCCACCATTCTCTGGTTAACGAACGCTATATGGCTTGGGCCAGGCGGCGCGGCTATCGCGTCCATGTCTGGACTGTAGATGATCCGGCCGAAGCGCGGCGGTTGGCGGCCCTGGGCGTACATGGCCTCATTACCAATAAGCCCGAATTAATACGCGCAAGTTTAGAACGTGAGGCATGAAACGTGATGAGAGCCAGTCACGTTTCACGTTTTACACAATGATCACAAGGAAAACAAGAACAACCGATGGATGATTGGCAAGCATACAAACGTGGCGCCGGCGGCACGCCGGGTGGGCTAGGAACCTTTTTTCTCGGCCTGATCATGACGTTGATTGGCGGCTATTTGCTGCTGAACCAGATTCAAGTGAGCAGTGGCTTTTTCGGTTGGCGTTATGCCCTGTTTGGCGGTTTTAACATCTCCGCCTTTGGCGTGACATTGATTCTCTTTTTGCTAGGCGTTGGGCTTATTTTTTTTGACGGCCGTTCCAAACCTGGCTGGCTGCTAACCGGTGGTGGGCTGCTACTGATCATCGTTGGCGTGTTGGCGACGCTGCGCGTCTACTTGCAAACGACCTCCCTTTACGTTTTATTGGCGATTTTAGTGCTGTTTGTTGGTGGTTTAGGCTTGATGGCCCGCTCGCTGCGCGCCATGGAGTAAACCGATGCACGCACAAGTCATTCTCAACCCGTATGCCAACCGATGGCAGGCGCAGGCGCAGACGGCGACGGTGTTGGCCGCATTAAAGACAGCCGGGGTAACGGCCGATCTCGTCACAACCGATGGCCCAGGACACGGCATCACATTGGCGCAGACGGCCGTGGATGCCGGCTATGACGCGGTTATTGCCGCCGGTGGCGATGGCACAATCAATGAGGTGGTTAACGGTATTTTGCGGGCAACCCCGGCTGGTCAGCCAACGCTGCCGTTTGGCATTATGCCCATTGGCACGGCCAATGATTTCGCTAAAATGCAGAGACTGCCGCTCGATTTATTTCAGGCCGCCCAGGTGATCGCTGCCCAACACACCCATCCCATTGATGCCGGTGAGATTCGTTGTGGCGCTGCTGCCGACCTCTGCCGTTACTTCATCAACAATTCGGCCGTGGCTATGGAGCCAATGATCACCATTGAAAACATCCACATGAAACGTCTGTCCGGCGAAATACGGTACATGGCGGCGCTGCTGAAAGGGTTGTTGAAGCTGAAAGCATGGCAGATGCAGATCACCTGGGATGGGGGCGGCTATGATGGCCCGGCTTATCTGCTTTCTGTGTGTAATGGGCCGCGTACCGGCGGCTTCCAGATGGCTCCTGGCGCTGAAGTTGACGATGGCCTGTTTGACATTGTGTTTGCGCCGGAAGTGCCCAAAATGACGGTGGTTGCCGTATTGCTGAAATTGATGAAGGGCGAGCATATCCATCATCCGGCTGTAACCTATGTGCGCACGACGCAGCTCACGTTAACCAGCAGCCCCGGCACGCCAATTCATGCGGATGGCGAGGTGTTTTCTGAGGCGGAAACGGTCGTTGCCTACCATATTCTGCCTGGTAAAGTGTCGTTGTTGCAGTCGTGAGCCGGGCGTCGGGGTGGCTGTGCTACTGGTAGATGATGAGTACCGGTGGCGGGGTGAGCAATGACATTACTTCCTGCGGCGTGAGCAGCGGGTAATCCCCATCTGTCGGAAACAGTTTGAACCCCCCATACTCAAACGCCGGTTCTTGCGCGTACTGCGTATAGTTGCGAATTTTGGCCGCCGGGGAACCAACCCCATCCCCATCAATCACCAGTTCCACGTAAGCGTAATCTTCAATCTTGTCTTTATCCGGCAGCATGAGACCGGCAAATTGATGCAAAATCAGCACCCGGTTTAGCCCAATCTCCGCGGCAATGTCATGTAAATCTCGCTGCACGGCATTGATCGTGCTGGCGTAGAGGCTGCCAATGGTTTGCCCCGGTATTTGCCCTTCAGCCATGCTGAATTCCGGGTCAATGGCTAAATGGACGTGCGGGTTATAGAACAGGTGGCGGATGCGCTTGTAAATGAACAGCACGTCACCCTGTCCTGGCTGAATGTCGAGAATGACGGCGACCCCTGTTTCCGCGGCGGCCGTGACCCATTCTTCAATGAGCGCCAGGTCTATGTTGGTGTAATAATAGGGGGGATTGGGGTTGGCGACGGCGACGATGAGGTGGTAAGTGGGCAGGATCGGCCGTTCTGGGGAAAGCGGCTGGTATTCCAGTACACGCTGCCGCAGCAGGGCCAACGTTTCCGCGCGCGGTTGGTTGCCCAAAATGCCCAATCCGGGACCGGTGGGGCTGCCGTAGAAGGCAACCAGGCGGATTTTGTCCAGGTAGCCTTGGGGCGCGCCGGGGATGAGGG
>JACSRF010000554.1 GCA_014879875.1 Anaerolinea sp. | reverse complement strand
GCGGCGGCGTTAACGGCCGTGCAGCCCACCTGGATCGTCCGCCCCGGCCCCTGGCCGCGCCCGACCGCCGCCCCTGGGCTGATCGGTCAGGCCAACGGGCACGAACTGAACCTGCTGCACCTCGGTTTTGATGTGGAAGGCGATCCTTCTTTTGTCGGCGACCTGCTGGCCGCGCTGGATCGCCGCCAGGTGCAGACGACCTTCTTTGTGCTTGGCTCCTGGGCGGACACGTACCCGGAATGGGTGCAGGAGTTCGCCCGGCGCGGCCATGAGTTGGCGACGCATGGATATTCGCACACGGCCATGAACGATCTCACGGCCGCGCAAATTGCCTGGGAACTGCGCAGCACGGAAGCCAGCATCGTTGACCTGACCGGACAAACGACGAAGCCGTGGCTGCGCCCCCCCTTTGGCCTGTATTCAGACGCCAGTTTGCAAGCGGCTTACGCGGCCGGGTATACGACGGTGATCTGGTCGGGCAGCGCCAATGATTGGCAGCCGGGCATGGACGCGGACAAGATGTGCGCGACGCTGCGTTATTATGCACGGCCGGGCGCTATTTTGTATGCGCATACAAACCGGGCGGAGATTGTGACGGCCGTTGACCGTTTCATTGCCGAAATGCAATATGCCGGGTATACCTTTGTGCCGTTGTCGCTGCTGCTGGCGGATGATCCGTCGCCGTGGCTGCAACCAGCCGGGGAATCGGTAATCGGTGAGCAGTAATCGGTAATCGGTTGTCGGCGAGCGGTAATCGGTGGCGCTGACTCTGGAGAAGATCATTAGACATTATTGGGATTAACGTTATGTCAAAGAAAATCGATCCGCAGATTTCGCAGATTTCGCAGATTAAGGAGAAAAAATCTGTGGAATCCTTCGGTAGACTCAGGACAAGTTCTGTGGTTACACGGAGTTGCACGGAGGATACACAGAGTGACACGGAGATCAGGGGAAACCAAGCGTAAAAAACTCCCCAATCTCTCTGTGAGTCTCCGTGTCTCCTCTGTGTTCTCTGTGTAACTGATGACTCAGTGTAACTGCGTAATCCTTCGGCAAACTCAGGACAAGTTCTGCGGATAAATGCTTATTTCCGATAATGTCTAATATTGAGGAGTTACCAAAGGTTCATGGCGAGAAGAAGGGGAAGGAAGTGAATGGGTAAAGCGCGTCGGCTGCCGTCCGTTGTGTGGCAGTTGCTGCTGGTGACATTGTTGGGGCTGCCGTTGATCACGCCGCTGCTGCGCTGGACGGCCGTTGCCTGCACCCACGACGGCCATTTGCATTACCATCGCGTCGCCGCCATGCGCCATGCCTGGGAAAATGGGCTTTACTTCACGCGCTGGCTGCCCGATTTAGCTTTCGGTTATGGCTACCCGTTCTTTGTCTACCGCGAAGCGCCGCCGCTGTACGCCGTGTTTGCGCCCCATTTGTTGGGAATGCCCCTGCCGGCGGCGACCAATCTGTTTTATGCGCTGACCGTCCTGGCGTGCGGCTGGTTTATGTACCTGTGGGTGCGCGACGTGTTGGGCGAGCGGGCCGGGATGGTAGCGGCCGTGGCCTACATGAGCGCCCCTTACGTGCTCATTGACGCCCTCATTCGCGGCAACTCCCCCGAATCCCTGGCGCTGCCCCTTTTCCCGCTCCTCCTTTGGGCTTCGCGCCGCTGGCTCCTGGCGGACACACATTCACAATTCACCATTGCCTTTCTTATTTCCGTCTTTGGCCTCGCCCTCCTCTCCCTCAGCCATAACATCTCCACCCTCATTTTTGTACCAACGCTGCTGATTTACCTGCTGGCGTTGGCCTGGCTGCACCGGCTGCCCTGGCGCGTAGCGCTGCTGCGCCTGGCTTTGATTTTTGGCCTGGGGCTGGGCATGACGATTTTTTACACCGGCGGCGCGCTGCTGGAGATGGATCAGGTGACGTTGCAGCAGTCTACCACCACGCGCAACAATGATTTTCGCTATAACTTCACCACGCTGGCGGAGATTTTCGCCCCGGTTACCCCCGAAGACCCGCGCCTGCTGAACCCGCCGCTGCCGTTTCGCCTGGGGTGGGTGGTGGTGGCGCTGGCGGCCGTCGGCCTCGGATTGACGATTTATGATTTACGATTGACGATTGGCGGCGCATTAATCGCCACTCGTCACTCGTCACTCGCCACTCGTCAGTTCCACGTTTTGTTGATGGCGATGGGCACGGCCGTTTACCTGCTCATGTCTTTACCCCTTTCCCGCCCCATTTGGGAAAATGTGCCCCTGATTGACTTTTTGCAATTCCCCTGGCGGCTGGTGGGGCGGGCGGCGCTGCCGGTCGCTTTTTTGGCGGCCGTGCCGTTTGCGTCGGGCGACGGCAGACCGTCGGGCGATGGCAGACCATCGGGCGATGGCAGACCATCGGGGCGTTGGGCGTCGGGCGCTTTGCTAATCGCTTTGACGCTGCTTGTTTTGGAAACGGTTCCTAATTTATATCCCAATTACTGTGAGGAAAAAGCGTTTCCGACCATCAACGATGTGCATGAGTATGAGCGCGTCACCGGCCTGGTGGGGGTTGACCCGGAAGGCAGTTATTTTCCGCGCGCGGTGGCGCAGCGCCCAGCCGCATCGCCATTGGAAGATGATTACCAGGCGGGGCGCACGCCGCAGCGGTTCGACCACGCGGTTTTGCCGGAGGGGGCGGTGGTGCATGGGGTCGAGTACGGCCGTCTCCAGGCCACGATCCATCTCACTACCCCCGCCCCGTTCACCGCCCGCTACCTCAGTTTTCACTTCCCCGGCTGGACGGCCGTCGTAGATGGCGCGCCCGTGCCCATCACGGCCAGCGACCCGGAAGGGCTGATCACTTTCCCCGTGCCCGCCGGCGAACACACCCTCACCATTCGCTGGCGCTCCACGCCGCTGCGCACCGCATTGGTGAGCATCAGTTTGCTGGCCTTTGTGGGAGCGGTGGGCACGGCCGTCGTCACCCGCCAACGCGGAATGCGGATTACCGATTACGGATTACGGATCACCGATTACCGCCCCCTCTTCCTCCTCGCCCTGGCGCTGCTCGCAGCCAAACTGTTCCTCTTCGACCGGGTAGAGACGCCGCTGCGCCGCGCGGCCGCGCCCTCTGTTGCTTACCCCATCACGCTGCAAGGGGGAGAACTGCGCCTGGATGGGTATAACCTGAGCCGCGACCGCGTGCCGGCTGGCGGCATATTTGACATTGACATGGCGTGGACGGCCGTCGCCTCGCCACAAATCGAGTACCAGACCAACATCTGGCTGGTGGGGCCAGAAGGCTTAACCTGGAGCGCAAAAGAGACGGAACGGCCGCGCCTGTATGAAGACACGCCCGCCACCCGCCTCTGGCAGCCGGGGCAGTGGGCGTGGGACAGCCGCGAAGTGCAGGTGTTTAGCGGCACGCCCCCCGGCGTCTACGATATTGTGCTGACGCTGTTTGACAAGGAAACCTTGCAGCCGGTGACGCTGACCGATGCGACGGGGGCTGTGGTGGGGCCAACGGCCGTTCTCGGCCAGATCGCCATCACCAACCCCGATGCACCACCCGCTTTCACGCCGCAGTACCCGCACACGGCCGCCCTGCCCGACCTGGGGCTGACGCTGCTCGGTTACAACCAGGACCGCGATGTCGCCGCGCCAGGGGAACACCTGCTGCTGACGCTGTTCTGGCAGCGGGAGACGGCGATGAGCGGGAATATATTGGCCGTGCAGTTGTGGGATGAGGGGGGAACGGCCGTGCATACCTGGACACTTCCCCTCACCCGCCCAGACCTGACCGCCTGGCAGCCAGGGGAACGACTGCGGGGGCAATATTTGCTGCGTTTACCGGCGGCGTTGGCGAGCGGCCGTTACCGGTTGGCCTTGCCCGCCGCGCCGCTAGGCGCATTACAGATCAACGCGCCGGAACGGGTTTACGCGCGGCCGGAAATGGGGACGGCCGTTAACGTCCTCTTCATCGCCCCCCCTGACCGGCAGCTCGCCACCCTTGCTGGTTACACCCTCACCCAACACGCCACAACCATCACTCTGACCCTGGTCTGGCAAGGGGGGGATGAATTTCCCGCCAGCTACCACGTTTTCGTCCACCTGGTAGATGAAACGGGGCAGCTATTGGCGCAAAGCGACGGCGAACCGGCTAACTGGACGCGCCCGACCACCGGCTGGGCGGCCGGTGAATACATCACCGACGCGCATCAACTCGCCTTACCCGCCAATCCACCCCCGCGCCTCAGCCTGCGCGTTGGCCTTTATGATCCGGCTGCCGACCAACGATTAGCTACGGAAACGGCCGATTTTGTCCTCATTCCCCTCCCGTAAAACGACAATTATTTTCATCAGATAATAGACATTATCGGAAATAAGCATTTATCCGCAGATTACGCAGATTCCACAGATTTCTTCTCTTTAATCTG
>JACSRF010000107.1 GCA_014879875.1 Anaerolinea sp. | reverse complement strand
ACTTAGCGATTTGCTGTGGTCGGTCTCCTGATCACGCCACCCACGTTATTTCTGAACGATTACTTAGGAATGCTCATATATCACACCTCATCATCTTAATGGTAGTCGCAAACTTCCGCATCATAAGCGTCGCCATCAACAAACCGAAAGCAGATGCGCCACTGGTCGTTAATGGAGATGGAATACTGACCTTTTCGATCCCCTTGCAAAGCATGAAGCCGATTTCCTGGTGGAACTCTCAGGTCATCTAATTTGGTAGCCAGGTCTACGTACTCAAGTTTGCGAGCTGCCCGTTTTGCGGCATCAGGAGGGAATCTTTTGGCTTTGCCTGTAGCATACAATTCCTGGGTGCGTCGATCCGCAAATGACTTAATCATATGCTAAATGCACTCTGTCACGTGACGGTTGTCAATGCTTGAAGTTTGCGCCCCTAACGCCACCACCAGCCGCCGCTGACCAACTGATTTGACCTGCCAATTTTGCGGTGGTCAGCGGTCGGCTGCAAACGTCTGTTGGACGATGTTTGCCTGGCAAGCGATCTGGCGCTCCGTTCATATTTTGCCTGCCGGTTATTTGCTTTTATTGAGGGGCAAGCGCTTATTCCGTTGGATTGTGACCTGTATGGACAAGGCTTAATCCGACAAAAGTGATTCCGATGATCGCTAACACGAAGGCCCCTGCGATCTGTGGTTGGAGACCAGTTATCTTCCATATTCCAACTGCGGCAATTAGTGCGAGAGCGACTTCAACAACAAACAATATAGGCCACCAAACAACTAACCACAGCAACCGAAGGACCTTTCGGGGTAAAGGTGTTTTAGGTTGTTCTCCTGACTCTTGCTTGGGGTCCAGAATCACGAAAAGGAAAACGAGTATCCACGTAAGCGCCTCCGTTATCGTTTCACTGAGAGCAAACCAAACCTGGGAAGCAAGTAGAAGTGCGCTCAAGAGGAGAAAGATACCTGTAAACCTTAACGCGTTTTTCTTCTTTATGGTTCGGCTAATCTCTGCCATGCAGGAAACATTTCTCTCTTGTGTTGCAACCACTGAGCACTTTCAGATCAATTACTGTGATGACGGCGTGCCGCCCAACGGCCGTTTCCCACCACCATTCATCAGCTTCATCCGTTGTTAGACGGCTTGGAAGGTAGTAGTTTGTAGCATCTTGAACTGGATTGATTCCATGATCGAATCCCGAAGAAAAGCTGATGCGTTCAGGATTTCAACGCCAATGAGTTCCCCTTTCTCATTCAACTCTGCGGTGATGTTTGGCCCCAGTTCAACGCTGTTTGCTTCTGGCTCATCTGAAACAACCAAATGCAGAATATCTTCCTTTTCAAAATACCTTATGCTTGTTTTATTCATTGATGAATCTCCCTGCTTTCAGCCGAAAGTTAATTTGCTGCCAGGTGGTCGTATGCACGGTTGTTGTTAGACGGCCATTCCCACATCAAAACTACCTTTCCCACTCAAGATGTTCCTCTTTCTCAGCGTGAAGATTCCAAACAGACAAGCCAACATGTGAAGCACGAATCACTTTTCCCATCCGCTTGGCTTTCGTTTTGAATGCCGCATGACGAAGGACACGACGGACAAAAGTTGCGACTTCTTCTTTCCTGACATCGAGATAAACCAGACAATAACCCGCGTGACATAATCTGCGCTCAAAAAAGTCATCATCACGGGTAAAAAAGGTGGGTTGTTTTAATTGACGCAAAAAAGGGATGATTTCACGATCTTTCATCCCTTTTCGCCCAACCTCAAAACCAATCTGGTAGATTCGTATTCGCCAGCTACTTAACTGACGACGCTGGTTGTCAATAATATTCTCATCTAAGATGTTCACGCTGCCATTGACCCAAATGCATATTTGTCTGCATTTTCGAGAAATGCCCATCTTGATAATCTAACTGCTTCGGCAATTGCCTCATAGGAAATGCTGCCGCGCCACTCCTCAATAATTGTTTCCCAAGCTAACCCATCAGCAACTTGCTCCAAAACATCGGCAACCAAAATACGTGTTCCGCGAAAAGTAGGCTTGCCATGACATATTTCTGGATCGGTAACAACATAGCGTCCCATGAATTTTGTTTCCATTTTGGCTTATCTCCTTTCGCCAGCAAAATACAATTAACCCAATTCTAAATGGTCTCTCATCAGTTGGTCAATAGAAACATCGGGCCTGGTCTTCGTTTCGACCAACAATGAACGGTCATATCCGCAATGTCTGTTGAAGATTAACTCAACGCCTCAAAGCGTTCCCAAACAGCGGCCGCCAACTCCCGGCTGCGCGCCGTGATTTCCGCCTCGTCCAGCGTCAGAAGCTGCCGATCCTGCATCAACACCTTGCCGGCCACAATCGTCGTCGTCACCAGGCTGGCCTCAAAGCCGAAGATAATGTGCCAGGGCAAATTGCCGGCGTGCAGCGGCGTGGTGGCATGGTAATCCACAAAAATGATGTCGGCGGCCGCGCCAACGGCCAGCTTGCCGATGGGCAGTTCCGGCCAGAACATGCCCGCCAGCGCCGCGTTGTTGTAGATCGCCATTTGCACAATGTCCATGCCGTTGGCGCGGCGCGGGTCACGGTGCGCCAACTTGTGCAGCAGGTAGGCCGTTTTCCACTCCGCCCACATGTTGTTGCTGAAGCCATCGTTGCCCAGGCAGACGGGAATACCCAGGCGCAGCATCCCTTCCACGTTGGCTGCGCCGACGGCGTTGTTCATGTTGCTGCGCGGCTGGTGCGTCACCCACGCGCCAGTTTCTTTGAGCAGCGCCATTTCGGCTGGGTCAATGTGAATGGCATGGGCGACGATGCTTTGCGGCCCTAAGATTCCCGCCGCCGCTAACCGATCAACGGTGCGCCGGCCATATTTGTGCAGCGAGTCGTACTCGTCCGCTTCGTGTTCGGCGACGTGGATGTGGAAGCCGACGCTCAAATCTTTGGCTGCGTCCACACACGCCGCCAACGTCTCGTCGCTCACCGACAGGGAGGCGTGCAGGCCAAAGGTCCCGGCCAATAAACTGCTGCCGCGCTCTTTAAGCGAATGCAGATAGCGCACATTTTCGCTGATGCCCGCCTGCGTCCCCTGTGGCCCATTGCGGTCGGTGACTTCGTAGCAGGTAGCGACGCGCACGCCCGCTTCCTCCGCAGCATCGGCGATCTGGTCGAGGGAGCTGTCTGTGGCGTTGGGGCTGGCGTGATGGTCTATGAGGGTGGTGGCGCCATGTTTGATGGCGTCTACCAGGCAGACGAGGGCGCTGTATTTGACGTCTACGTCGAGCAGGGCGCGGTCCAGCCGCCACCAGAGACGTTCCAGGATGTCGGGGAAATCTTTGGGGGCGGGGCCGGGGATCGCCATGCCGCGCGCAAAGGCGCCGTAGAAGTGGGTGTGGGCGCAGATGTTGCCGGGCATGACCAACTGCCCACGCGCATCCAGTTGGGCCGCGTCAGGGTATTTGGCGCTGAGTGTCGGTGAATCGCCACGATCGGCGATACGGCCGTCGCGCAGCAGCAGCGCCCCATTTTCGATAATTTCGTTGGGTTGTTCCCAGGTGACTAAACGGCCGTTGGTAATGAGTATCTCGTTCATAAGCTTGATTCTAACCCTCCCATATTAACGCGCAACACATTCAACCCCATCTATATGAAAAGCGTAAAATTTGCTTGACAGGCAGATTGCTTACGCTAAACTGTATCATGCCAGCAGTAAGAATACCATAGGCAGCGTTGTCTATGTTAAAGTCTGAGCAATTATTTTTTTGAATGAAGGAGACGATCATGGTCGAAGGGAAAACCTTTGCAGTAACCGATGAAACCTTTGAAACAGAGGTTTTACAATCTGAACAACCTGTTTTAGTTGATTTTTGGGCAGACTGGTGTGGGCCTTGCCGGATGATTGCCCCATCTGTGAAAGCGATTGCCGAAGAGTATGAAGGCAAAGTGCGCGTGGCCAAGATGGATGTGGATGATAACCCGATGACCCCCGGCCGCTATGCCATCGTCGGCATCCCCACCGTGATGCTGTTCAAGGGTGGCGAAGTGGTAGAGCGCATCACCGGCGCTGTGCCGAAGGATCGCATTGTCGCCAAGATTTTGCCGCACCTGAATTAAGGGGTAGGTGAGAGACAGCTTTCCTGAACAGAGACGCTGTTCATAAAAAATCCCTGGCGTCCGAAACGCCCGCCTTTTGCTGTAAAAGGCGGGCGTTTTTTGTATACTCATGCTCAAATCCGAAGGGGGCGTCATGCGCCGAGGCGCGCCAGCAAATGAATGAAAATTTGGGCATGGTTCATTTCAGACAATCTGTGCTTTACAAATTTAGCAGAAAAGCGTGTCATGCTGAGGTCTTCCGAAGCATCCCGTTCACCTGACTAAACCGTAGGGATTCTTCGCTCCGAAGACTCCGCTCAGACATGTCCT
>JACSRF010000126.1 GCA_014879875.1 Anaerolinea sp. | reverse complement strand
AGATTGGTTCAATCTTCGGAGATTGAACCAATCTAAATGGGCAAATTATTTAATTCTCGTTCCTAAAGATGGAGTTTCACAATTTTTTACTCTGGTAACGCTGCGCCTCTGCGCGACCTTTTTTCGGTAGACTCAATCGTCAACCCTGCCAGATGTTCCAGCGCTTTCACCAGGGCGTGGTTGCCCTCGCCGCCCAGCCCTTGCTGCTGCAAGGTGCGGTAGAATTGGAAGACTTGGGCCACGCCGGGGAGGGGCACGCCGAGTTGATCGGCCGTTTGCAGCACCAGGCGCAAATCTTTTTGTTGCAGGTCAATGGTGAAGCCGGGCCGCCAATCACGGTTGATCACTTGTGGCCCGCGATTGCTGAGCATCCAACTACCGGCCGCGCCGCCGGCGACGGCCGTTAACGTCTTCTCTAAATCTAGCCCGCCCGCCTGGGCAAACAGCAGCGCCTCGCCGACGGCTTGCATCGTCACCACCACCAGGATTTGATTGACCAGCTTCACCATTTGCCCCGCGCCGTTGGGTCCGACGTGGGTGATTGTTTTGCCCATTGCCTGGAAAGCGGGCAGAGCACGGTCAAATTGCGCCGCGTCGCCGCCGACCATGATGCTCAGCGTGCCGTTTGCCGCCCCTTCGCTGCCGCCGCTGATGGGCGCATCGAGCATGTGGACGCCCTTTTCCGCCAGTTGGGCGGCCATTTCCTGGGTGGCGAGGGGGCTGATGGTGCTGTGATCCACAACCAGCGACCCAGGGCGCGCGCCGTGAATGACGCCATTCTCCCCCAAAACCACCGCCTGCACGTCGGGCGTATCGCTGACGCAGATGAAGGTGATGTCGCTGTGCGCGGCGACGTCGGCCGGGCTGCCGCCCGCTGTCGCCCCGGCAGCGACCAATTCATCCATGCGGCCGGCGGTGCGATTCCACACGCGCACGCTAAATCCTGCTTTGAGTAAATTGTGGGCCATGCCGCGTCCCATGATGCCCAGACCAATGAAACCGATTGTTTCTGTCATGATGCCTCCGATTGACGATTGACGATTGACGATTTGCGATTCAATCGTAAATCGTCAATCGCTAACCGTCAACCGATTACGGATTACCGATTACGGATTACCGATTACCGTTTACCGCTTCTAATGGTATTATGGTGGAGCCAGAAAGGGTGTCAAGGAAATGAATGCGCGAAAAGGAGATGCAGCATGAAAAAAGTTCGTTGGGGTTTATTGTCTACGGCAAATATTAACCGGCGTCTGATTCCGGCGCTGCGGATGTCGGCGCGCGGGGAGTTGACGGCCGTCGCCAGCCGTTCCCAGGAGAGCGCGGCGGCGTATGCGGCGAAGTGGGAGATCCCCCACGCTTTTGGCAGCTACGCGGCGATGCTCAATTCAGATGTGGTGGACGCGGTGTATATCGGCCTGCCGAATCATTTACATGCGGAGTGGACGATTTATGCTTTGCAGCATGGTAAGCATGTGCTGTGCGAGAAGCCATTTGCCATCAGCCTGGATGAGGTGGACGGGATGACGGCCGCCGCGCAGGCAACGGGCAACGTGTTGGCGGAGGCGTTTATGTACCGCCATCACCCGCAGACGAAGATTGTGCAGGAGTGGGTGCGGGACGGCCGTTTGGGGGACATCAAACTGGTGCGCGCCACGTTCAACTTCCGCTTCAGCACACGGGAGAACATCCGGCTGGTTCCAGAGTGGGGCGGCGGCTGTTTGTGGGACGTGGGCGTGTACCCGCTCAGTTTTGCGCAGGCGATCATGGGCGAGATGCCGCAGTGGGTGTTGGGCAGCCAATGGCTTGGCGAGAGTGGCGTGGATGAGTTTTTTGCCGGGCAGATGGGGTACAGCGACGGCCGTCTGGCGCAAATCGCCTCTGCTTTCTGTTCGCCGTTCCACACCATGGCGGAGGTTATTGGCACAGAAGGACGGCTGACGTTGAATCGGCCGTTTGTGGGGCATGAAGATGGCGCGCGGCAGTTATTGTTCCACCCGGCGGAGGGCGCGCCGCAGGAAATCCCCGTCCCGGAGATGGAACTGTACCTGGGCGAAGTGGAGGATATGCACGCAGCTATTCTGGATGGCGCGTCAACTTACCTGAGCCTGGCGGAAACACGCAACCACGTCAAAACGGTATTGGCGCTGTATGAATCGGCGCGCGCTGGACAGGTGGTGACGGTGTAAGTTGTGGTAGAATGAAAGTGAATGACGAGGTAGCCGTTCCCCCCCGTCGCCCCCTTCGACAAGCTCAGGGGGGCGGGAGTGAATGATTACATGACGAGAGGCGCTTCATGCTTCACGCATAGTTTATGAACAGGTGGATGATGGTATGAGCCAGATAATTGAAGTGATTCAGCGGTACGAAATTCCAGATATTCCGCAGCTTGATTTGCCGGAGGAGGACGGTGAACTCTTGGAAACAGCATGGCATCGCAATCAGATGAATTTGTTGATAGATGTGGTACGTGAACGGTGGAGCGGCCGGGATGATTTTTTTGCTGGCGGCAACATGTTCATTTATTACAGTTTGCAGCAGGTGCGTAACCGCGACTATAAGGGGCCGGATTTTTTTGTCGTGAAGGGGATTGACAGCGGTTATTCACGGCCAAAGTGGGTGGTTTGGGAGGAAAACGGCCGTTACCCCAATGTCATTGTCGAATTAATGTCCCCGTCTACGCGCCACGAAGATTTGGGGCGTAAAAAGGCGCTGTACCAGGATACCTTTCACACGGCCGATTACTTTTGCTATGACCCGGACGAGCAGCAGTTGTATGGCTGGCGGCTGGTTGGCGACCTTTATGTGCCTATTGAGGTGGAAGAAAACGGCCGTCTGTGGAGCGGCCAACTGGAAGCATGGGTGGGTAAATGGGAGGGTGTCTACCAACAAGAGGCGGGGGTGTGGCTGCGGTTGTTTGATGAGGACGGCCGTCTCTTCCCCACCGCCGCCGAAGCGGAACGCCAACGCGCCGACGCCGAACGGCAACGCGCCAACGCCGAGCGCCAACGCGCCGACGCGGCTGAAGCGGAGTTAGCTGTCTTGCGGCAAAAACTGGCCGAGATGGAGCAAGGGCGAGGGTAAAACGAAAAGGAACCGCGTTCCTTCTGAGGAACGCGGTTCCTGGAGCGCCAGCGCGCCGACGCGGCCGAAGCGGAGTTAGCTGTCTTGCGGCAAAAACTGGCCGAGATGGAGCAAGGGCGAGAATAAAACGAAAAGGAACCGCGTTCCTTCTGAGGAACGCGGTTCCTTTCTGAGGAACGCGGTTCCTGACTTATCAGGCCAATCCCTGCCGCTCAATGGCTTCGTCCAGAATGCGGTTGACCAGTTCCTCATAACTCCAGCCGCCTGCCTGCGCTTCGATGCACAGGTCAGAGTAGCCAGGGTTAAGGCCGGGGAGGGGGTTGATTTCCAGGATATACGGTTTGTCGTTGTCGTGCTTGTCCAGGCGGAAATCCACGCGCGCCACGTCCAGACAACCGGTAACGCGAAAGGTAGCGGCCGTGAGCCAGTTCAATTCCTCCACCATCTCCGGCGACAGCGGCGCGGGGCACAGATAATGGAAATCCTCCGCCAGGTCTACCTTGATTTTGCTGGTGTAAATGCCCATCTCTTCGGGGGGGTATTGGCTCATGTCCACTTCCAGCGGTGGGAAGAAGTGCAGTCCGCGTGAAATGCGCGGCGCGTCTTCATTTTCCGGCAGCCGCCAGGCGACGGGGCTGGTGAGGTTGCCCACCATGCCCACGGTTACTTCACGCCCTTCGATGAACCGTTCGACCAGGACGGGTTGATCATAACGGTCGAACAAGCGGCGTAGCTGCCGGCGCATTTGCGCTTCGTCGTGCGCGACGGATTCGGCGCTGACGCCCATGCCGGTTCCCTCACGGCTGGGCTTGAGGAAGACGGGGAAGCGTATGTCGGGGTCAAGCGGTTCGTTGGTGCGTTCGAAAGTCTGGAAAGGAGGCGTGGGCAAGCCGTGATACGCCAGAACGCGCTTCGTCATCGGTTTGTCCAGGGTGAGCGCCAGCGTGAGGACGCGCGACCCGGTGTAGGGAATGCGCATCATTTCCAGGATGGCCGGTACGTGTGACTCGCGGGAATCGCCAAAATGACCTTCGCAAATGTTGAAGCAGATGTCCGGTTTGGTTTCGCGCAGCCGGTCATAAAGGGTCAGGTTGCCTTCGAGAAAGAAGACATCGTGCCCACGCGCGGCGATGGCCGCCATGATGGCGTCAAGGGTCTTTTCGGAATCCAGGTCGTCCCACATGTCGGGGGACATGCCGGGGATGATGGGGGCATTTTTTTTGAGATTGGCTAAGAGAGCAACTCGCATGATTTTTTTCACCTTTTTGGGTTTTATAGGATTTACGATTAACGATTTGCGATTTACGATTGGCCTGCCCCTGGCAAGCTATGAGAAAACCC
>JACSRF010000455.1 GCA_014879875.1 Anaerolinea sp. | reverse complement strand
CCAGGGCACGGTGATGATCTGCACCGGCAGCCCGCCCAGGTCATCCGGGCCGAAGCGGCGAATGCGGTCGGCGACGTGAATGTGGGGCACGGCCAGGGTGGTGTACTCGTGCAAAGTGTGGGCGCGCCCAGAAGCGGGAGAGACGTCGTGGTTGCCCACCAGCAGCAGGGTGGGAATGCCCGCCTGGGAGAGCTTCATCATGCGCAGCCCCCATTCCCGTTGGAAGGTGGGGTGCGGGTTGCGGTCTTTGTAGGCGTCGCCGGCGAAGATAACCAGGTCAACGGGTTCGCTGAGGGCGCGGTCAATGATCTGGTCGAGCGATTTGAGGAAATCAACGACACGGATGGGCAGCGCGGTGTGGGGATCGTGACGGCCGTAATTGGCAATGTCAATGTGCGCGTCGGCAAAGTGCAGCAGGCGAATCGGTTTCATAAGCATCGGGCGTGGCAAATCATCCTTCAACAACAATTCGGTAATTATCGGTATCCGGCGGGCCGGCGGGGTAGATGCGGTGGATCACGATGTAGTAACGGCCGGCGGGCAAGGTTAGCGACACCGCTTCATCCTGGTTGCCGATGTTATTCCCTACGCCCCACAGCAGTTTATTGCTGCTGTAAATAGCCAGATCATACTCGCTGCCGACGGGAATGTTGGTCAGGCGCACCGTCACCGGGCGCGCCTCCGCCAGGTCAAAGAAAAAGCTGTCGTAAACGTCAAGCGGCGCGTTGAAGTTGTGAAACTGTGGCTGATTCAGGAGAAGTTGGTAAGCGGTGGCGAAGGTGTCATTGGGCGCGGGGGGGGGCGCGGTCGGGCCGGTGGTGGTGGTGATGAAGGGCAGCCAGCCCCGGGGATAGACCAGGCGCAGTTTGGAAACCAACGTCAGCGGAGAACTTTGGTTGCTGATTGGGTCAATACTGTTGCCGCCAATGGCCCATAAGGTGTCGCCGATGAAGGCGCCGCGCGGCCAGGCGCGGGCCGGGGTGACGACAAAATCGCCTAAATCATAGGCGGCGCCAAGTGGGGTCCAGGTATTAGTGACCGGATTGTAAACTTCGGTGAATTCGACGGCATCCCCGTCGCCATCTACGCCGCCAAAGACGTACCATTTGCCATCGGGGCCAACGGCGCTGCCGGCGCTGTGGCGAGGCACAGCCATATTGCCGGTGGTTGTCCAACCGCCGCCGCCCGGTGTGTAACATTCGCCATTGGTCAGCAAGATATTGCCGGTACCAGCCTCGTTGATGCCAATGCCCCCGGCGACGCAGACGCGGCCTTGCACCCAGGCGGCCGTATGCCCATAACGCGCCGTTTGTAATGATGGGAACGTGGCGGCGCTCCAGGTGTTATTGTCCAGGCGGTAAAAGAGGGTTTGGGCGCTAGGGTCAGCCTTGTTGTTGTAGGGTGGATCGAAGGGGGGCGGGGTGCCGGTTCCGCCAATGAGGAAGTAGCCGGCGGGGAGGAGTGGGCTTTGCGAGACAACGGCCGTGCCCCAGGCCAGCGGCGTGCCGGGCGGGGGGGCGAGGGTAGACCAGGCCCCGGAAGCGATGGTGTAAACCCAATGGGTATTGTTGACGAGGGTGTTGTTGCCGTCGTAACCGCCGGGGAGATGGATACGGCCGTCCATAACAACGGCCGTTGCGTTGGCATATCCTGACCCTGGCATCGGCTGCAAGGTCGTCCAACTGCCGGTCAGGGTGTTCAGGCGCTGCATACTATTGGTCAATTGCAGTGGCGCGCCCATTTCGGTGACGCCGCCAATGACGTAAATGTCGGCGCCCACGCTGACCAGGGCATGGCGGCTGCGCGGCGTCGTCAGGCTGGCCTGTGTTTCCCAAAGCGAGGTCACCGGTTCAATCCACACGGCCAGGCTAAGGTTAGCGGTAGATGGCGCGCTGGACTGCCAATCAGCCACTTCGATGTAATAGGTTTGTCCCCGGCTGACCGGCAGCGTGGCGCGCGAGGTGAAGCCCTGGTGATCATCGTTGCAGGTGAGCATGACGAGGGTGTCGCACGAACCCTGGTAGACGGCGAGGATGGTGTCGTAGTCGCTGTAATAGGTTTCGACGGTGGCGAGGCCGCTGTATGGGGCTTTAAACTTATACCAGACGGTGCGGTACCCCTGGTTGCCACGCGGGGGTGGCGGATTGCCCCAGGCGCAGGTAAGCTGCGGATCGGATGCGGCCTCAGTCATGAAGTTGACGACACTGGCGTCGCCGCCGGGGATGGTGGCCAGGTTGGTGGCTTCGGTGCAGCTGTCGGAGGCGGCATTGAGGGAAAATGGGATGTTATCTGGCCGAGAGGCGTCTACCAGTTCCAGCATTACGGGAACCATGTCCGGCGCCGGGGGTGCGGCTAGTGTAGAGGGGCGTGGATGGAGAACGGCCGTTATCCCCAGTACCGCACAAATTAATATGAAGAATATTGTTAAACGGCGCATAGACGCCTCCTTTGAAAATGTAGGGCGAACTTTCCAGTTCGCCCGCGCAAACTTTCCAGTTTGCGCTACAAATTTTCATTCATTCGTGGTGCGCTCCAGGCGCGTGGTGTCTCCTGTCGCCATGTGGGATGTGGATTGCGGAATGCGGAATGAATACTGTCTCCATTGTACAAAGAGATGAAGGAAGGGCAAGGGTAAGGATGAGAAGAGAGGCGGCAGCAAACACGTATAACCGTGTTTGCTGCCGCTGTTGTGTGACTAGGCTTTGCGTAAGGCGAGCGTGATCTCTTGGTCGCCAACGGCAGCGGATTGTTGGGCGAGGGGGTTGGGGAAGACGACGGCCGTTAACTGCACGGTCAGCGTTTCCTGTTTGATGTAATCGGCGAAGTTCGCCAATGCCGCCGCCACGTCTCCGGTGGCGTGATAGGCCAATTCAATGCGGTCGGCGATTTCCAGCCCGGCCTCTTTGCGCATGGTGTTGACCAGGCGCACGATGTCGCGAGCATACCCTTCTTGCAGCAGTGCCGGCGTCAACTGCGTGTCTACGGCGACGGTGACCCCTTTGTCGCTGGCGATGGCCAGGCCGCCGCGCGCTTCGGTCTGCACCAGAACATCCTCACCGGCGAGGTCAACCAACTCGCCATCTACATCAACCTGTACCGGCTTGCCCGCTTGTAAGGTTTGCGCTACCTGCGCCGGGTCTAAGGCCAGCAGGGTGTTGCGTACTTTGGGGAACGCTTTGCCAAAGCGCGGGCCGAGGGTGCGATTGTTGGGCAGGATTTTATATTCCACCAGTTCGCCGACGGCGGTGACGATTTCAATCGTTTTGACGTTGATTTCTTCTTGCAGCACGTCGGCCAGATCGGTCAAATCCTCTTGTTCCTGTTGGCTGCCAACGTTGACGCGGGCGGCGGCCAATGGTTGGCGCAGTTTGATGTCGGCGGCGCCGCGGGCCGCGCGCCCCAGGCTGGCAGTGACGATTGCCAGGCGCATCTTACGCAGCAGCCGCTGGTCGAGCGCCGCAGCATCGGCGTGGGGGTAGAAGGTGTGGTGGACGCTGGCGGGCGCGTCGGCGTCTACGCTGCGCACCAGGTTTTGGTAGATGGCCTCGCTGGTGAACGGGATGAAGGGGGCGAGCAGGCGCGTGAAGGTGACCAAAACCTGGTAAAGGGTGGCATAGGCGGCGTTCTTGTCGGCGTCGGCTTCGCTTTTCCAGAAGCGGCGGCGGGAGCGGCGCACGTACCAGTTGGAGAGGTCGTCGAGCAAGCTCTCCAGGTGTTGGGTGGCTTTTTCCGCATCATAGACATCCAGGGCGGCACGGACAGAGACGGCCGTTTCGTCTACTCGTTCTCGTATCCAGCGGTCTAGATCGGCGTGCGCAGTGATTGACGATGGACGATTAACGATTGACGATTGGTTGTCGGCGTTTGCATCGTCAATCTTTGCAGGCGGCGTCCAGCCATCCAAATTGGCGTAGGTGACAAAAAATGAATAGACGTTCCAGAGCGGGATGAGGAAGCGGCGGCGGGTGTCGTCGCCGGTGTGGTAGCCGAAGCGCAGGTTTTGTTCTGGCTTGCAGGAGGCGTAGAGCCAGCGCATGGTGTCTGCGCCCATTTTGTCGGCCGCTTCGTTGAACTCGATCATGTTGCCCCAGGATTTGTGCATTTCACGGCCGTCTTCGGCGTGCAAGGTGGCGTAGCCGAACAGGCTTTTGAACGGGCCGACGCCATCAGCCATGAGGGTGCTTTGCGCCAGCAGGCTGTAGAACCAGTTGCGGAACTGGCCGGGGAAACTTTCGCTGATCCAGTCGGCCGGGTACCATTTTTGCCAATATTCCCGATCACTGCTGTAATGCGTGGTGCTGATGCCGACGATGCCGGCGTCGAGCCACGGGTTACCCACATCCTTGATGCGCGAAACGGCCGTGCCACATGCAGGGCAGGCGATTTTTACGGCGTCAATGTAAGGGCGATGCGGCGTATGCCCATCAAATTCATCCCAACCGGCGATGGCGCGTTCTTGCAGCTCTTCTTTGCTGCCGACGATGTGGAAATGGCCGCATTCGCCGCATTCGTAGATGGGCAGCGCCAGACCGTAGTACCGTTTTTTGCTGATCATCCAGTCGTGCATGTTACGCAGCCAATCCATTTCACGGTCGTAGCCAAAGCCAGGATACCATTTGGCCTGGTCTACGGAGTCCATGATCTGGTAGCGGAAGCTGACGGCTTTTTCTTCTGGGGTCACTTCAGTGCGTGGCTTGTCGTACAACTGCCCCATGCTGATGAACCATTCATCTACCAGGCGGTAGACGAGTTCGCTGCCGCAGCGCCAGCAGTGGGGGTAGCGATGCAGGTAACGCTGCTTACGATAATAGACCCCTTTGCTGGTGAGGTTTTCAAAGATGGCGGGGGCGACGTCGTGGGCGGAACGGCCGTTGAGCCAATCAAAGCCGCCTACGTAATACCCATTTTCGTCCAGAGGGGCGATCACCGGCAGGTCATGTTCCCGGCTCAGTTCAAAGTCCTCCGCGCCGCAGCCGGGGGCGATGTGGACGATGCCTGTCCCTTCGGCCGCGCCCACCTCTTTCCAGGGGACGACGCGGTGGGTATACGGCGAACCACCCGGTTCGCTTGCTTCGGCGAACGCTTTTTGTACGGCCGGCAGTTCGTCAAAAGGGCCGCTGTATTCCCAGCCAACCATCTCCTTCCCTTGCAGCCGCGCCACGATTTCGTATTTGCCGATGAGCGTCTGTTTGGCCGCTTCTTCGGCCAGGTAATATGTCCAGCCATCTTCGTGCTGCACCTGGATGTATGTCAGTTCGGGGCCGACGGCCGCGGCGACGTTGCTGGTGAGCGTCCAGGGGGTGGTGGTCCAGACGAGCAGGGCTTCTTTTTCGGAGAGGTCAGGTTTTTCCGAAAAGCCTGATTTCTTGGTGAGGGGGAAGCGCAGGAAAACGGAGTCGTGCGTCACTTCCTGGTACCCTTCGGTGACGATTTCGTGCTGGCTGATGCCGGTGCCGCAGCGGGCGCACCAGGGCATGACGTCGCGCCCTTTGTAGACCCAGCCGCGCTCGAAGCATTTTTTGAGGAATGACCAAATCTGGTAGTTGTTTTCGTCGCTGAAGGTGAAGTAGGAGCCGCCCAGCTGCGGCATTCCCAACTGCCCGACGACTTGTTCCACTGTGCCGGTGACAGGGCCTTTGGGTCCTGGCACGGTGACTTGTTGGGTGGGGTCGGCGGTCATCATGTCACGCAGGCGGCGCAGTTCGGCGGGATCATTCCAATCCATCCAGTAGCCGAGACGTTGGGACTGTTCCGTTTGTACGGCCGCGTAGTTGAGCACCTGCACTTTGCATTCGGCCGTGAAGCGGTCGAGGCCAAAGGTCTCGATTTCGCGCTTGCTGTTGAAGCCGAGCCGCTTTTCGACGTTGACCTCTACCCAGAGGCCCTGGCAGTCGAAGCCGTTTTGCCAGCGCTGGTTTTTGCCGAGCATGGCATGGTAGCGTTGGTAGAGGTCTTTGTAGGTGCGTCCCCAGGCGTGGTGGGCGCCCATGGGGTTGTTGGCGGTGATGGGGCCGTCAATGAAGCTGAAGATGCCGTACTCTTTTTCGCTCTCCGCGCGCAGGCGGCGCAGTTCGTTGAAGGCGTCGGTTTCCTGCCAGAATTTGAGGATTTCCTGTTCTAGTTGGACGAAATCCGGTTTGTTTGAAACGTCTTTGAAGGTCATAAGGTGTCACTCTCTTTGTTTTGGTTTTTTTGATGCGTGATGGGTGGTGCGTGAAACGGCCGTTTCGGGATGGGACGCGGATCAAATCTGATGAGCGCGGATGTTTGGTCGGGAAACGGCCGTTGTAATTCGTTTATCAACTTGAACTTCAATTCTCATCGAATACTCCGAATACCCGCCCAATACCGCTCTTTAATCTTGATCTCTTCGTTGATGGTATGCACGACATACATTTCTCGATTCGGTTTTTGATGATGAAGTTCTTTATAAGCAGTCATAGCGTTAAAAAAATCAGCGTATTGCTCAATCACAACAAGATTTTCAACGATGCGTCGTTTTTCTTCTGTCGTGTGCGCTTCCAGCGCTTCAATGAGAAGCCAGGTATCCGGATATTGTTTTCTGACATCTTGCCATTTCATCGTGTCACCTCATTGGTAGATAGTATAGCGCATGGCAACGGCCGTTAACCCATCCCCGCCTCTCTCCATGCGTACCGGCCAACCCGGCTCATCCAGCCAAAGGGTGCGCGCCTGGCCGGGCCAACGCAAGGTGAGCGCCGCGCCCCGTTCCAGAGTCAGGTCAGTCACCACGAGTTTGAAGGCGTCTTGCGGCTGGCTGATGTCTGGATTGAGCAAAACGGCCGTTCCCCGTTCCCGTCCTCCCATCTGCCGCGCCAGCCAGCCCAGGCCAGTTACAGAAGGAAAGCCAAAGCGGTAATCTGTTGGTAAGGTGACGGCTTCTTCATCGGTACGGCCGTTTACCTGTCGCGTTGCCATGATCGTTTCCGGTTCGAGCAAGACGTTGCCGCGGATGGTCAACCCATTGCCCCAGAAGCGGTATTGCAGGCGTTCAGGACGGCCGTTCTCGCCCACTGTCAGGTGGTAGAGGTAGCTGTTGCCGGAGGCGGCGCGGCCGTCTAAATCTACGCGCAAAAATTGGTAAGGTTCATGAACGGCCGTTAGCCGCCAATGTTCCACTGCGCCGGTGGGGCGGCCGTCTTGCTCATACCGGTACTGCCCGGCGACCAAAATCCGCTCAAACGGCTGCTCGTGGATAATAAAACGCATGGCGATTGACAATTGGCGATTTTGGATTGACGATTGACTTGAATCGCCGATCGTTAGCCGTCAATTCCTATTCATCCAATTCGACATAAATGCGTTTGTTGATTTTGCCTTTACTCTTGTAGTCGGCAATGCGCATCCGGCCGACTTCGCGGGTGTTGGCGACATGCGTGCCACCGTCGGCTTGTAAATCTAACCCGGCTAATTCAACGGTGCGCACTTCGGCGATGCCTTCCGGCAGCAAGTTGATCTTGGTGCGAATCAAGTCAGGTATCTGGAATGCTTCGGCGCGCGGCAAAATCTTCACCAGCACGTCGCGCGCCGCTTCCACTTCCCGATTAATGGCCGCTTCAATTTCAGCCACCAACTCCTGCCGCATCGTCTCAAACTCAAAATCCATGCGCCCTTGCAGCGGGTCCATGTTCCCGCCCGTCACCTGCGCCCCATAGTCGCGCCACACCACGCCGCAAAGAATGTGCATGGCGGTGTGCGTGCGCATCAATTGATAGCGGCGCGTCCAATCGAGCTGACCGGTAACGGCCGTACCCACCGCCGGCAGTTCCCCGGTCATAAAATGCACCACCGCGCCGCCGATTTTTTTAACGGCCGTAATGGGGTGGGTGTGAACGGCCGTTGCCAGCGCCCCATAATCACACGGCTGCCCACCCCCACCTGGGTAAAACGCCGTGCGATTCAACACCACCCCACCCTCTGCATGGGCCACAACCTCAGCCTCAAATTCCGCGATATACGCATCTGTCTGAAAAAGTAGTTCAGTCATAGAGTCCTCAGTCTTATAGTCTTGTAGTCTTACAGTCTGACCAAAAGACCATACGACCATTTGACTACCTGACTACCCGGCTAAAACAAAAAACGTCTTCGCCCCGCATTGGGGCGAAGACGTAAATACTCCGCGGTACCACCCAGATTTCTGGCTCATCACCAGACGCTCAAACAACAACAGCGTCCATACGCCTATTGTCGCACTCCGTTAACGTAGAGTCACTCCGGCTAAGTCTACTTGCTTGATCTGGATTGATTGAATCGCAAGAATTGCGCCAAGTCTGCCCGATCAACGTTCGGTTAGCAGCTCCAGAGGGATTTTTAGCCAGCTATTCCTGCCTGACTCTCACCAACTCAGACTCGCTTAAGGTCTATTGCTGTGCTTACTCGTCTCTATCAAAGCTTTTTGTTAATAATTGTTGTAGAATGAGGGGGATTATGCCAAAATGGAAGCCAAAAGTCAATAAGTATGACTTTATCGTCGAAATGTAGACAACCTTTTGGGCTTGTGATAATCTTATACCATGACTTTCGAGTAGCGTTGTTGCTGGTAGAAATAGGAAAGACATAATGGCTCATGAGCGAAAAAAAGTAGTATGTATCGAAGATGAATTAGAAATGATTGAGCTGGTTAAACTTATTCTAGGTCGGAATAAGTTTGAAGTAACTGGAGCTGTCGGAGGAGAAGAAGGATTAAAAAAGATCCAGGAACTAAAGCCAGACCTGGTTTTGCTTGATTTAATGATGCCAGAGATGGATGGCTGGGAAGTCTATCAGAAGATGAAAGCTTCTGAGGATATGCGCGACATCCCGGTTATTGTCGTCACCGCTAAAGCGCAGAGCATTGACCGCGTCTTAGGGCTGCATATTGCCCGTGTCAATGATTACATTACGAAGCCATTTGGCCCGCAAGAACTGCTTGATAGTGTCGAAAGAGTGCTTAATCAAAGTTAAGGCAACCCATTTCGCAAATGGATAGCAGTACCCTGACCCACTTCCGCAGTGGGTCTTTTTGTGCTGTGTAAAACTACTTGGGATAAGGATCGCAGACTGACAAATTGACATATAATTTGTTATACTAAAATCATTCAAAAAACGATGTACCGGCTATGTCAATAGTTCACATATTTTGAGGTCAAAATTGCGCATTCGATTTTGGGGTGTACGAGGCACAATCCCGGTGCCAGGACCAGACACGATAAAAGTGGGGGGAAATACGGCTTGCATTGATGTACGTACCTCAGATCAGCAGCTCATCATTATTGATGCGGGTTCTGGTATCAGAAAATTAGGGCAACGCTTGCAAAGCGAAAACAACAGCCGCATTACAGGCAGCATTCTTATCAGCCATACCCATTGGGATCATATTCAGGGCTTTCCCTTTTTTGCGCCCATTTTGGGGCGTAACAATCGGTTTGTACTTGTCGGGCAAAAACGTGTCAACAAGCAGCTCGAAGAGATTCTGGCCGGGCAGTTTATTGAACCTTACCTGCCGTTTTCCTATAAAACCCTTCCGGCAGATTTGTTAGTCAAAGAAGTAACAGACGGGGAAACAATTGTCATTGGCGAAAACACCACAGTCCGCGTCGCTAACTTACCTCATCCAGGAGGGTGTTTAGGGTTTCGCATTGAAAATGATCATCGTGTCTTTGCTTATTGCAGCGATGTGAGCCACCCAGATGGCGGATTTGACCCTAATGTGTTGCAACTGGCGCAAGGGGCCGATTTGTTGTTACACGATGCTCATTTCGCTTCCATGGAGGAGCGGAATCGCTTTTCAGATTGGGGACATAGTTGTTGGCTGGAAGCAGCGCAGGTGGCTATTGAAGCTGGCGTCAAAACATTGGCCCTGTTCCATTACGCTCCAGACCTGACAGATGACGATGTTGCCCACATTCTGCAACAAACGCGCAATGTGTTTCCACGGACAATTTTGGCGCGAGAAGGCATGGAAATTGAACTGCCACTCGGTCAAGGATTGCCCGATTAGTCTGGTTGTTCAACTTGTTGCTTTCAGGGCAAAGCAATTGTGGGGTCGCAGCGCCTGTTTTTGAACAGTCTGAATTGCCTGTGACAAATATTTGATTAAAATAATAGTGGTTATCAGATTGTGGTGCAGTGTAAAAATGTTGTTGTCAATTTAGCTGGTACACTGTGTGTTGATAATTGTGTGCATAATTGGGTTTTCTATACCATCATGCCACATTTGTATTTATGTGTGCCATAGTGCGATTAGGAGACAGTTTGGCTCAATCTGTACTCGTTGTAGATGACGAACCAATGGCACGAACGTTATTGCGCCTGATGTTGATTCGTGCCGGGTTTAATGTGGCTGAAGCGGAAGACGGTTTTGATGCTTTAGCCAAAGTTAAGAAAAATCGGCCGGATCTCGTTTTGCTTGACGTGATGATGCCGGGGATTGATGGCTTTGCTGTTTGCGAATCGCTGCGCAACGAAGCAGATACAGCGTCATTACCAATCATTATGTTGAGCGCAAAAACTGATCTATCGAGCATTAGCAAAGGACTGCGGGTAGGGGCAACAAAGTATTTAACCAAACCGATTTCTCCAGATGAGTTGACCCGACATGTTCATGATGCGCTGGAACCACAACCCCCAACATACTGAATCGTGTTTGACAATTGTGATAAAACACACAATAATAACATCTGGACTTAACATGGGAGGCATGAGAAGATGCTGGTGAAACGAATTTTGCTTGCGGTTATTTCTATTGCTGTTGGCGCTGCGGTGACAACGGCCATTACTTTTGCCATTGGCACAACGCCTGCAGTGTATGGATTTGGCTACTTTTTCTTTACAACCTTGTGCCTGGCAATTGCCCTGGGTATCTGGTTGGATAAGTTTATGAATACGGAACTGCTGCCTAAGTAGGTGGTTGTTTTTTGTGAAGAATTTAAATGAATGCCTTCCTCATTCGTTGTGGAGGGCTTTTTTTGTTTCCAAGCATCACTGCTTTGTAGTTAAGTCAGATGCTTGTGCGACGAGCAAGAATTTTTAACGCAAAGGGGCAAAGGAGGAAAGGCACAAAGGATTTTCTTTTTCTTTGCATCTTTGTTTCTTTGTGCCTTTGCGTTAAATTCTTTTCTGGCTTGCCCAGGTTAGGTAAGAACCAACCTGAATTGGTTGGACTTGCAAAAAAAGAAGGTGATTATCATGTCTGCAACGATCATTGATGGCAAAGTGATTGCCGAAAAAGTACGGGAAGAGGTGCGCCTGGCTGTGGCGAACATGCAGCAAGTGCATGGGTATGCGCCAGGGCTGGCGACGGTTCTGGTAGGTGAAGACCCGGCATCGTCAACATATGTGCGCAGCAAGCAGCGCACGTGCGAGCAGTTAGGAATCCGTTCGCTGGGGTACCATTTACCGGCGGAAACGACGCAAAAAGAGTTGGAAAATTTGGTCGCTGAATTAAATGCCAATCCTGAAGTCAACGGCATCCTGGTACAACTACCTTTGCCCAAGCACTTAGACGAAGAAGCCGTGCTGAACAAGATCGATCTGGCAAAGGATGTGGATGGATTTCATCCGGTCAATATCGGCCGTTTAGCCATGAAAGGGCGCGATCCGTTATTTATTCCCTGTACGCCGGCCGGTTGTATGCGCCTGCTAGAAGAAACGGGGGTGACGCTGAAAGGGGCCGACGCTGTTATTTTGGGTCGCTCGAATATCGTTGGGCTGCCGATGGCGATGCTGCTGCAAAAAGCGGATGCGACAGTGACGATTTGCCACAGCCGCACCAAGGATTTGCAAGCGCACTTGAAGCGGGCGGATGTGTTGATTGCCGCCGTCGGCCGTACTGAAATGGTGACGGGCGACATGCTGAAGCCTGGCGTGGTGGTCATTGACGTGGGGATTAATCAGAAGGAAGACCCGACGGCGAAGCGGGGCTACCGGCTGGTGGGTGACGTGGACTTTGAATCGGCGAAAGAGGTTGCCGGCGCCATTACCCCGGTTCCCGGTGGCGTTGGGCCGATGACGATTGCCATGTTGATGGCGAATACGCTGCGCGCGGCGGAGATTGCCTTGAGCAAAAAGTAGGTGTTTGCCACGCAATACGTTCAAAAAAGGCAGACGATCAGTCTGCCCTTTTTTGTTGGCTGTGCAGATCGTCGGGGGTGTTGATGTTGGTGAAGGAACGGCCGTCCCCATCAAACCGCTCTATCTCTTCCCGTGCCACAAACCGCACCTGCACCTGCCCCAAAAACCCGGTGATTTTAAGCTGCTGCACTTGCAGCTTGTGTAAAATGGGCGGCAGACATGCTTTGCTGTAGATGGCGTGCAGCGGCTCCGGGTATTTGTCCCAGCGGGGGATGATGACGTCGGCAGTGGCGCGCAGCGTGAGCATGTAGCGCAGCAAGTCGGGGTTGAGCCAGGGCATGTCGCAGGCGACGATGAGGGTGTGGGGGTGACTGGCGTGGTGAACGGCCGTATAAATCCCCCCCAATGGCCCACAGTCCGGGTACACGTCGCGGAACATGGGCAGCCCCAAATGCGCGTACTCGTCCGGCTTGTTGGTGATCAGGATCAATTCGTCACCCAGGTCGGCGACGCGGCTGCGCGTCCGTTCAATGAGCGGCTGCCCTTCAAAGCGGACAAAAGATTTATCTTGTCCCATGCGGCTGCTTTTGCCCCCGGCCATGATGGCGATGGTTGTTTTTGTGTCATCCATAAGATTTGTTAATGAATTTTACATAAACCGGTAAAACACCTGATTACTGAGAAAGTAACCTCGTTCGGTGAGGCGTAAACGGCCGTTTTCCTGCCACAACAGCCCCCATGCCAACAACTGCGCCAGCGCGTCTGGGTAGGCGGCGGCGAAGGGCTGCCCAAAACGGCGGGCGAAGGCGCCCAGGTCTAATCCTTCGCGCAGTAAGCGCAGCTGCGTGATCACCGTGTCAGACATCATCTCTTGCCGGTCAGGGCGGTGGCTGGCGGCGGCCGCCGCCGACACGGGAAACACGCCCGGTTCGTTCTCGCTCATGCGGCGAATGTAGACGCGCGGCTGCTTGACAACGTGGTAACGATACCCATTGGCGTGGCCGTGCGCACCCGCGCCTAATCCTAAATATTCGCCGTTGCGCCAGTAGGTGAGGTTGTGGGCGCATTCGTAGTCGGGTAAGGCCCAGTTGGAGATTTCGTAATGCCCCAGGCCATGCGCAGCCAGCAGCTTACAGGCCAGTTCATATTGGTCGGCGGCCAGGTCGGGGTCGGGGGGGGTGATACGGCCGTTTTGCAGCCAGCGCATCATCGGCGTGCCCGGTTCGATGGTCAGGCAGTAGAGGCTGATGTGCGGCGGTTCCAGCGCCAACGCCGCCTGCAAGGACGTCTCCCACGAGGCGAGCGTCTGGCCGGGCACGCCGTAAATCAGGTCCAGGCTGAGATTGGTCAGGCCGGCGGCGCGCGCTTGTTGCATGGCGGTAACGGCCGTCGCCCAATCATGTTCCCGTTCCAACAGCGCCAGCTCACCGGAGACGGCGCTTTGCACGCCGAAGCTGATACGATTGACGCCGAGGCGGCGCGCTGCTTGCAAGTAAGCGGCGTTAACCGTGCCGGGGTTGGCTTCCAGGGTGATTTCCGCATCGTCGGCCATGTGGAAGGCATCGCTAACGGCCGTGAGAATGTGCGCCAGTTGCTCAAGCGTCAGCAGCGAGGGGGTGCCGCCGCCAAAAAAGAGGGTGTGATACGGCCGTTTTTCTCCCGCTAACCGTTCCGCTGCGGTCCCCACCTGCCGTATCTCCGCCGCCAGTGCATGAGCATACCTGGTTTGCAAATCGCCCAGGCTGGTATACGTGTTAAAATCACAGTAGGCGCAGCGGTGGCGGCAAAAGGGGATATGGACGTAAAGACTTAAGGATTGATCCATTGGCGAGATTATACAAGAGCTTGTATCTCCTATCAGCATTTCGTATCATATCCTTAGAACAAAATCAGATTGGAATAAAGTTACACAGAGTTACACGGAGAATTGTTCCTGCTTTGCTTATTTCCGATAATGTCTAATACGCAATACGGCATAGGTCATGACACAAATCCAGGCTTCCCAGGTTAGTTCAAGCACATTGGCGCGGTTGGTAGAGATCAGCCGTGAACTCAACTCCAAGACAGATATAGATGACCTGTTGACCCATATCATTCAGCAGGCGGCGGCGCTGACCGGGGCAGAAGCGGCGTCCATTTTGCTGCTAGATCCGCACACGCGCCAGCTTCATTTCAAGGCTGCATCGGATGAAATGGACCCGGCGATGGCCGATGCCGTCGTGCCATTAGATAGCAGTATTGCCGGGACGGTGTTGACCTCTAACCAGCCGCTGATCATTGCCGACGTGGCGCAAGACCCGCGTTGGAATCCATCGGTCTCGCAGGCGATCAATTTTCAGACCCGCTCCATTTTGGGCGTGCCCATGCACGATGTGGATCGGCCGGTGGGGGTGTTGGAGGCGCTGAACAAGCATGAGGGAGGGTTTACGCCGGAAGACGTGGAGACGTTGGCGATTTTGGCCGATATCGCCGGGGTCGCCGTGGAAAAGGCGCGCCTGATTCAGGAGTTGCAGCACGCCTACGATGAGTTGAATGAACTAGACCAGCGCAAAACAGACTTCATTGCCATTGCCTCGCATGAACTGCGCACACCGCTGTCGGTGATTCTGGGGTATGTCTCCTTTTTGCGTGACGAGGCCGACCCGGCGATGGCCGAACAGTTGGACAATGTGATGGCGGCCGCCGTGAAGCTGCGCAGCCTGATTCAAGATATGTTGAACTTGCAATATGTGGACGCCGGGCAGGCTACCCTGTCATTGGAGCCAATTAACCTGGGGACGCTGCTGCGTGAGATAGTGTTGGCGAATAAAGACACCATTATCGCCAGGCAGCAGCAAGTGACCCTGCGCCTGCCCTCGCGCCATTTGGTGACGATGGGCGACCGGCAGGTGATGGGCATTGTGTTGAATAACTTGCTGGACAATGCCATTAAATTTACGCCGGGACGAGGGCGGATTCGTTTGACGCTGGAGGTGAACGGCGCGGAAGCGTGGCTGCATGTGCAGGATACCGGCGTAGGCATTCCACAGGATAAGTTGGAGCGTATTTTCAAACGGTTTTACCAGGTGGAGCATCATTTGCGGCGGCAGCATGAGGGCCTGGGGCTGGGGTTGGCGATTGCGCGCGAATTGGTAGAACTGCAAAACGGCCGTATCTGGGCCGAAAGTATAGAAGGGCAGGGCAGCGTTTTTCACGTAGCCCTGCCGCTTCAAGGGTATGAAGCGAATTAACATGCGTAAAATTCTCCTGTTGGCGTTGTTGGTACTGCTGTGTGGCGTGACCTGGCAGCAGGCGCGCGCGCAGACTGAAGCTATATTTGTGTTAGAAATTACCGGGCCGGTGACGCCGGCCATGGCCAGTTATTTTGAGCGAGGGATTGCCGAAGCAGAGAAGGTGGGGGCAACGGCCGTGCTCATTATTCTCAATACGCCCGGCGGCAACCTGGACCCGACACAAGAGATCGTGCAGCATTTACGCACCGCGCGCGTGCCGGTCATCGTCTACATTGCGCCACGCGGGGCGCAGGCCGCTTCGGCGGGCAGCATCATCACCCTGGCAGCCCACGCCAGCGGCATGTCGCCGGAAACGGTGATTGGCGCAGCTTCGCCGGTGGGTGACGGCGGCGCCGACCTGGGCGAAACGATTGCCCGCAAGTTGATCGAAGATTTGAAGGCGCTGGTGCGCGGCCTGGCGGCGCGGCGTGGGGAAGAGGCGGTGACCCTGGCCGAGGAGATGATTGAGAACGCGCGCGCAGTGACGGCCGAAGAAGCGTTAGCCATTGGTTTGATTGACGCAGTGGCTGAGGACGTGCCCGATCTGCTGCGGCAGTTAGATGGGCTGGTCGTGCTGGTGAATGGGCAGGAGGTGACGCTGGCAACGGCCGCTGCGCCGCAGCAGCCCTTTGCCATGAATTTGCTGGAACAAATTTTGCAAATGTTGGCGAACCCGCTGCTGGTCGGCGTCTTGTTTGCCATTGGCGTGCAGGCCATTTTGATTGAATTGTCTAACCCTGGCGGTTGGGTGGCCGGGTTTATCGGCGTGTTGGCGTTGGCCTTGGGCCTGTATGGCGCGGGTCAACTCCCGGTGAACTGGTTGGGGCTGGGCTTGATTGTCGTCGCCTTTGCCTTGTTTGTGGCCGAGGTGCTGGCGACGAATCATGGCGCGTTAGGCGTGACGGGAGCGATTACGCTGCTGGCCGGGCTGTTGGTGTTGTTTAATTCGCCCGGTTCGCCCGAGTTTGCGCGCATTTCGCTGCCGGGCGCGATAGGTATCAGTGCAATTACCGCCTCCTTTTTCATTTTTGTGGGGATGAAGGCGTTGGCGGCGCAAAAAAGGCAGCCCAGTACCGGCACGGAAGGGTTGGTAGGGCAGGCGGGCGTTGTGCGCCGGGAGTTAACGGTGAAGGTGGAAGGTTCCCCATATCGGGGAATGGTGTTGGTAAATGGGGAGTTATGGCAGGCGCAGGCGGAGGCGCCAATTGCGCAGGCGGAGCGGGTGGTGGTAACGGCCGTGAACGGGTTTGTCCTCACAGTGATACCGGCTGCCGCTACATCCGCCCACAACTGAGGAAACGGGAACCCACGTTCGTGGTAATACGCCATTTTCAACTAACTTGGCAGCCCGGTGATGATCGTTTGAAGGAGAAGCCCTATGAAAATTGTCAACCAGCTTTTGCACACAAAAGGTACCGAGGTGTGGTGTGTTGCCCCAGATGACACGGTGCTGACGGCGCTACAGCGCATGGCCGACAAAAACATCGGCGCAGTTTTGGTGACGGACAATGATGCGCTTGTCGGCATTATGTCTGAGCGCGATTATGCGCGGAAGATCGTTTTGCAGCAGCGCGCGTCGCACGATACTCTCGTGCGCGACATCATGACCGCCAACGTGGTTTGTGTTCGCCCACAGCAAACCTTGCAAAAATGCCTGGCGCTGATGACCGAAAAGCGTATCCGCCATCTGCCTGTACTGGATGATGCCAATCAACTGGTTGGGTTGATTTCGATTGGCGACGTGGTGAAAGAGATCATTAAAGAGCAGCAGATTTTGATCAATCACCTGGAAGATTACATTACGGGTGTGGCGCGGTAGGGTGTGTCTAGCTAATTTGCTGTCCGGAGTCGAGGCTTTAGCCGGATGTGGGCAAAAATCATCATAGACTTGATAGTGAGGCGGTAGGCGAGGATGAGTAAACTGAAGGTGCAGGTTGGTGGCGAGACGATGGAATTAGAGGCCGCACGCCAGGGTGATGTGTTGCACATTGTCCGGGATGGCGTGGAGACGACCTTGCATCTGGTGACGCAGCAAGATGGCGCTTTCCTGCTGGAAGAAGTGCTGCCCGATGGACAACGCCGTCGTTTGCGGATGTTTGCCCATTTAGATGGGGATAAGCGGCAGGTGTGGGTGAACGGCCGTACCTTCACCTATGAACGGGTGCGTGAACGAAGCAGCGGCGGGGCGGCGCAGGATGGCGCGCTGACCGCGGCGATTCCGGCGGTGGTGTCGCAGGTGTTGGTGCAGGTGGGCGACGTGGTCGGTGAAGGGGACAAACTGCTGTTGCTGGAATCTATGAAGATGGTGATCCCCATTCAAGCGCCATATGCGGGCACGGTAACGGCCGTTCACTGCACTGCCGGCGACTCGGTACCCGCCGGGGTGGCGTTGGTGGAAGTGGTGGCAACGGCCGTGTGATGCTTACTGCGTATGTCAGGATAGGCAACGTACTGACTAAACCCCCTTCAATCTTAGACATGCAATGAATAGATTTGGGACATGACATCAAGTACTGAACAGCAGATTCGAGAATTGGCTGCTAAATACGCAGCTGATTTGAAACAAAAAATAGATGACCGCATTATCGAAATGCAAGAGGATGATTCGTCTCACTTTCTCGTATATCGGGTATTGGGGATATCTAACCAGGAAGGGCAATTGATAGACATCTATCAGAATAAGGGACGACTCCTCTACAATGCAGCGGGGAGGTTTCTTGAAGAAGCTACCAAACTCTGCTTTCTTGTTGCTTATCCAGAGTCTGGAAGTGTCAGAATTCCAAATACACGTGGGCAACGCCCTAAAACATTCGAGATCGACTGCCTGGTTGACTCTGAAGCTATCGAGATCAAATGGCGCGATGCGACCACAGACGGCGATCACATCACGAAAGAGCATACGCGCATTAGCGCCATTTCAGATGCAGGTTATATACCTATTCGCATTATGTTTTTCTACCCAAATAGAGTTCAAGCAATACGAATACAAGAAACATTAGCAACACTGTATTCAGGTTTAGGTGGTTCCTATTATTTTGGTGATTCTGCATGGGACTATGTTACAAAGCGCACCGACGTATCCCTGAAGGCAATATTGGAGAAACTTGCTGATGAAAACGTAGCGAGGCGATCATGAGTATTCGATTGTTCCAGGGCGATTGTTTGGACATTATGCGTAATTTTGAGGCAAACAGCGTTAACCTCGTTTATCTTGACCCACCTTTTTTTACGCAAAAATCACATAGCCTCTTAACAAGAGACCGCAAACAGGAATTTTCATTTAAAGATATATGGTCATCTCACATCGAATATGCGAGCTTTTTGTTTGAACGTTTGCGTGAAATCAAACGGGTATTGCATCCTGCCGGTTCTGTTTTTTTTCATTGTGATCGTCATGCATCTCATATTGTCCGGCTTTTGTTAGATGAGGTGTTTGGACCTGAGCGATTTCAATCTGAAATAATCTGGCACTATAAGCGCTGGTCAAATTCACAAAAGAACCTGCTGCCTGCCCATCAAACAATTTACTACTATACTAAATCTGATGAATATACCTTCAATGTTTTCTATGAGGATTATTCAGCCTCTACAAATGTTGATCAAATCTTGCAACGTCGCAAACGCGACGAAGACGGAAAATCAGTTTACGAACTGGACGAGAATGGTAACTTCGTTCCAAATGGAGTGAAAAAGGGAGTTCCTCTAAGTGATGTTTGGCGACTACCTTATCTAAACCCAAAAGCAAAAGAAAGAGTAGGATACCCAACTCAAAAGCCGGTCAACCTTCTTCAACGAATTATTGAGATAGCCTCAAACGAAAATGACCTTATCTTGGATCCATTCTGCGGCAGTGGAACAACATTAGTCGCCGCAAAATTATTAAACCGTCAAGCAATAGGCATTGATATTTCAGATGACGCCATCGAACTGTCGCTTAGGAGAATAGAAGACCCTGTTAAGTCAGAATCCAATTTGCTCAGAACAGGTGAAGAGGCGTATAAAAACGCAGATGAAGAATCATTGGCGTTACTAAGAGGTCTAGAATTTATTCCGGTACATCGCAATCAAGGTATTGACGCATTCTTAAAGAAGGACATAAATGGATTTGTGATCCCGGTGCGTGTTCAACGGCTAGATGAAACAATTCTGGAAGCAGCAAACAAATTATATAAGGCCGCCAAAACCAAAAACACACCGGTTATGCTGTTAATCGCTTTGCAGGAAGGTGGGTACTTTCCGTTTGGTAATGAGCTTCCCCCAGAAGTTGTTGTTATTGACAGCCCATCAGTACTAATTAGTAAACTTTTAGCTAATGGAGTTTAGAGCGAGAGCTAGAGGAGTTACATGAATCAACATCGTTTACAACAATTGACCGCACAGATATTAGCCAATGGACTGGATGGCATCGCCCTCGTGCCCGGTCCCAATATGGTTTACGTCAGCGGCATTCATTCCCATCTCAGCGAGCGCCCCATTGTGCTCTTCATCCCCGCTGATGACGAGCCGGCCATTGTTATCCCCACCCTGGAAGCGATGAAGGCGCGGGCGGCGGGGATTGCCGACGGCCGTATCTTTGCCTGGAGCGACGACGAAGGGTACACCGGCGCCTTCCAGCAAGCGTGCGCCCAACTGGAACTGTCCGATTACCTGCTGGGCGTGGAGGCGCTGCACATGCGCGTGCTGGAACTGGAACTACTGAAACGGTACGCTCCCGGTCTGCAAACCACCCACGCCGAACCCCTCATGATGGCGCTGCGCCTGGTGAAGGATGACGCAGAGTTGGCTGCCATGAAAAAAGCCATTGCCGTCGCCGAGACGGCGATAGAGCGTCTCATTCCCCGCATCCGTATCGGCATGACGGAAAAACAGGTGGCGGCCATGCTCACCCAGGAATTGCTGAACGGTGGCGCCGACGCCATTGCCTTTGGCCCTATTGTTTCTACCGGGCCAAATGGCGCGTCGCCCCATGCCGTGCCCACCGGCCGCAAACTCCAGGCTGGCGATTTACTGGTCATTGATTGGGGCTGCTTTGTGGATGGCTACCCTTCGGACATCACGCGTACCTTTGCCGTCGGCGACATCAGTGAAGAATTACGCCATGTTTATGAGGTGGTGAAACAGGCGAACGCGGCCGGGAAACAGGTGGCAAAACCAGGCGCGACCGGCCGCGACGTGGATCGCGCCGCGCGGGGCGTGATAAACGATGCCGGTTTTGGTGAACAGTTCATTCACCGTACCGGGCATGGGTTGGGGCTGGAAGTGCATGAGCCGCCCTTTATGATGGAAGGGTATACAGAACCGCTGGGCCTGGGCAATGTCTTTACCGTTGAACCCGGCATTTACCTGCCCGGTAAGGGAGGGGTACGGATTGAAGATGACGTGGTGGTAACAGCGGATGGCTGTCAAAGTCTAACCTCATTTACCCGCGAGTTGATCACCGTTGGTTAGTAACTTCATTATAGGAACGAGAATTAAAGGCATGGTTCAAAAAGCGGAAGTTGTCCTTTACAAATTAGTCCGCGAATTGTCATTCTGAGCGGATTCTTCGGAGCGAAGAATCCCTACGGTTTA
>JACSRF010000459.1 GCA_014879875.1 Anaerolinea sp. | reverse complement strand
TCGCCCAACATCACCTCTACGGCGCCGGCTTCGTAGCTGAGGAAGCCGGCGCCGTAGAGGTGATGTTGGGCGACGGCCGTTTCCACTTCTTGCAGCGCCGCCATTACCCGGTCGGGTTGGGTGGCGCAAACAACCCGAAGCGGTCCCCGCAGTCGCCACCACGCCCCATCCGCTTGTAAAACAACCGTGTTCGTCTCTATATTCACAAGTTTAACGCCAGATAATGAGAACGGCCGTTTACCAACGAAATCTATGTGGCCCCCATGTCACCCAGGCAAACCCATCATAACCATAGTACGGAACAACTGCACGACCAGGGGGCGCCACAACATCAATTCGTTGGCGGTCTTCAGCAGATAGTTGTATGTTTATCGCGGGCAGCGAGTCGGCTAAGTGTTGGCGGGTGCGCGGCCCGATAATGGGGCTGGTTATTCCGGGCTGCTGCGCGCACCAGGCGAGCGCGAGTTGGTAGGGAGTGCAATCTTTCTCTTTGCTCAACTCTATAACCAAATCCAAAACGGCAAACGCAGCTTCTGTGTAATGCTGGTCTTTCGCTCCTGTCCAAAATGCGTCGAAACGTGAACCTGTCGGGGCCGGCTTGTCACGCTGATATTTACTGGCAAGGAAGCCACCGGCCGTCGGCGAATAGGGGATGACGGCAATCCCATAGGTCTGGGCCATCGGAATGAGTTCGCGCTCAACCCGTCTATCTAGCAAATGATATGACGGCTGCTCACAGACAAAACGATTGAGGCCATACTCCTTGGCAACCCATAAGGACTCTACGATCTGCCAGGCGGCAAATGTACTCGTACCAATATAGCGTACCTTGCCAGAACGAACCAAATCATCCAGGGCGCGCAGCGTCTCGTCAATTGGAATATCGTTGGAGGGATGATGGAGTTGGTACAAGTCAATGTAATCTGTTTGCAGGCGTCTGAGGGACGCCTCGCACTGCTCGATGAGGTGCCGGCGGCTGCTGCCTTCTGCATTGGGGTCATCGAACATTGGGAAATAGGCTTTGGTCGCCAATATCACTCGTGAGCGTTGACCATTCTGCTTCAGGGCTTTGCCGACAATTTCTTCGCTTCGTCCGCGCCCATAACTGAAGTTAGCCGGGTCATGACCGTATACATTGGCAGTGTCAACGAAATTGATACCTGCTGCCAGTGCAGAATGAATGATTTCAATTGCTTCCGTTTCATCTGTACGTCCACCGAAATTCATACAACCCAAACAAAGCTGACTCACTTTCACGCCAGTGCGTCCAAGATTGTTATACTCCATACAGTCTATCTCCTCAAGATTTCAAGTAGTGGTTTGTCGTAGTGTGTCTGATAAAGTATGATGCGGACTTGCGTTTCCTTAAATTGATGGGAATTCTTTCCACCAGCGACCGGGCAATGATCAAAAATAAATGCGCCTGTTTTTATCAATCTGCGTTTCAAATTCTATGGCCTGCATAAATTCTTTCTTTCTCTCGTCGTGGAAACCACTACCTATGCAGTTTTTAAACTTACCAGAGGTCGTGTCATACTCCCAGGTAGATGGGGGGCATGACGGGCAAAAGTGCAAACAGAGGGGGAATCTCGCCGCTATTATAACAGAAAAGTCGAGCAGTTCAGGTTTGATCTTGAACTACTTTCGGCGGATAAGCGCCACGTTCAGTTTGAAAAGCCGCATAGATGGCAAGCCCGCCCTAACGCCTCAGCTTCACCCACGGCCGGTCAGCAAGACAGCTTAATATGTGGAATAGGTGGGGCAGCGTTCCCCCGGCGACATTCAACAATCGCTTGGGCGGTGGGGCATTTCTCCCCTACATGCCCATATTATCCGTACAGCGTTTTGTCAGGCTCGCCTTAAACGGCACATAAGAAATCTGTGAGAATCCAAACAACCGCCAGAAAATCTCTTTATATTGTCGTTTACCCGGTTATTAACAGCAGATTGATTGTTGCAACCGATTGACAATAATCTATTGGCATTCGGTTCCTTTGTCGGGCACTTCAAAAAAAACAGCGCACCATTCCCCTTAATGGCTCAGCAGCCACAACCCCATCAACCAACCTCACCACGCCATCAGCGCTCACTCTCTTACAGAAGGAGAAAGCCTTTGAACCAGACGAATATCTTCCTTTTTGGTCGGTTTTGTCTTGAATGTGGTGGGCAAAAGTTACTAAACTTTGAGAACCGAAAAATTCAAGAATTGTTTTGTTATCTCCTCCTTTACCGGACACGCCCCCTTGGGCGCGAAAAGCTGGCCTCGCTGCTGTGGGGCGATTGTTCCACAACCCAATCAAAGCGTTATCTGCGCCAGACCCTCTGGCAGTTGCAGACTGGTTTAGACCAGCACAATCCCAATAATCACACACTTCTCCGCACCGAACCGGAATGGCTGCAAATTGACCTCACCTGCCATTTCTGGCTGGATGTGGCCCAATTTGAAGAAGCCTATCACCAGGTACAAGGCATTGTCGGCCAAAAACTGACGGCCGAGCAGGCCGACACCTTGCGTCAGGCCGTCCGCCTGTACAGCGGCGATTTATTGGAAAACTGGTACCAGGATTGGTGCATCTTCGAGCGCGAGCGCCTGCAAAATATGTACCTGATCATGCTGGATAAACTCATGAGCTATTGCGAAGCGCATCAAGCGTATGATGAAGGCATCACCTATGGCGGGCAGATTCTCCATTGTGATTATGCTCGTGAACGGACCTACCGCCGCCTGATGCGCATCTACTATTTATCTGGCGACCGCACCGGCGCCCTGCGCCAGTACGAACAGTGCGTCGCTGCCCTGGAAAAAGAACTCAACATCAAACCCTCCGCCCAAACGACAACCCTCTTTGAATCTATCCGCGCAGACGCCCTGGCTCAACCAGTCTATACGCCGTTCCCCACCTCTCCTCTTACCGATGAGCCGCCTCCCTCCGTCACCGATGTCATCCATCACCTGCATCAGCTTCGCCAAACCCTTGTCACCGCGCAGCGTCAGGTCGAAAAAGACATCGAAGCCATCCGCTCCTTAGAGTCCACGTCTTAATTCCATTCAGCTTTAGCTCTTTGGAATTTTGTGAGGTTTATTGACGCCGCCACAGACGTTGTTTGAGACGCTATTACAGACGGCCGTCACCTAAGCTGTCATTTGTTGCTGTTCTACGCAACTTCATAAAATGACATGGACTTGCCGGAGACACGTATCCACTCCTTTGTGATCAAGATTTGGCTTGAAGAGATGGCCGAAGAAGTAGATCAGGCTATCTGGCGGGGCCATATCACCCATGTACACAGCGGCGCGCGCCGCCATTTTCAAGACCTGGACATCATTTTCGACTTCGTCCAACCCTATTTGTTGGCATCATCGGTCAACAACGATGAGTAAATGGTCAATCCCCAAACCACTATGATGACTCACCCCAACCTATTGACCTCCGAGCGGTCGCAGGCTTTGCTGGCGGATATTTTGCCCGGTTTGCAGCGTTTGGACGCGCTGTTAACCGAGGCTGCCGACCTGGCGCCGCAGATTTATGGTCCCGCCACTGCCGCCGACCGCTTTCGCGGCCTGTACGTCGGCCAGGAAGAAACAGCCCGCCTGCTCCACCAACAACCCGGCGCATCTCGTCTTTTTAGCAACGGTCATGGCACGGCCGTTTCCTTCACCACCACCTCTTCCCGCCTCGGCCGGCTGCAAAAAGCATACCGGTTGACCCCCTTTGACCTGGACATTATTCTGCTGGCTCTGGCCCCGGAGCTGGACCGGCGCTATGAACGGTTGTACGCCTATCTGCAAGACCATGTCGGCCACCGCTGGCCCACAGTTGACCTGGCCCTACACCTTCTCTGCGCCGACGTTGCCGACCGCCTGGCGCGGCGCGCCCACTTCAACCCCGACGCACCCCTGATGCAGCATCGAATCATCCACCTTGCTCCCGAATCTGATTCCCGGCCAACCTCCTTACTCGGCCGTTTTTTGCAGTTGGACGAACAAATCACCCGCTTCTTGCTGGGGCAGGATGGATTAGACGGCCGTTTAACCCCCTTCTGCCATCTCCACTCCCCGGCTTCGGCCCATCCAGCTTTGAATACGGTCTCCCGACAGGCGCTGACGCGGCTGCTGGATGAAGCCTGGAACAGCGGCGCGGTCGCGCGGCTCTATTTTCACGGCCCCTCAACCGCCGGCCAACGGGGAGCGGCGCTCGCCGCCGCCGCCTTCCTGGAATGCCCCCTGTTAAACGCCGACCTCTCCCGCGTGCCCGCGCAAAGCATAACGGTAGACGAGGCGCTGCCCCTGGTCTTGCGTTACGCCTGGCTCTACAAAGCCATCCCTTACTTCACCGGCCTGGAAACCCTCTCTCCCGATGCATGGGCCGCGCTCCATGATAATGTGCGCGCCCAACGCGATGTGCGCGCCCAATGCGTTGGGCGCGTCATCATCCTGGCCGGTAGCCAACCCTGGCCCGGCGCGGCGGATGAGCCGGACGATGTGCTCACCGTCCCCTTCACTATGCCGGGTTACGAGCAGCGACGAACTTGCTGGCAGGCGCACCTGGCCGGCCGCCAACGCCAACTGACAGACGCCGAACTGGACACCCTGGCTGCCCGTTTCCGTCTCTGGCCTGACCAGATTGCGCAAACGGCCGTCACCGTGGACGCCCATCTCCGCTGGCAAATCGCCGCCGGCCACCGCGAACCCACAGCTACGCCCACCCTGGCCGACTACTTCACCGCCGCCCGCGCCCAATCTGGGCATGACCTGCAAAGCCTGGCCCACAAAATCGAGCCGCTGTACACCTGGGACGACATCGTGCTGCCACCGGCCGCCCGCACCCAGTTACATGAAATTTGCCGTCAGGTCATCCACTGGCGACAGGTGTTACACCAATGGGGCTTCGGCCGGCGTCTCTCTCTGGGCAAGGGGGTCAACGCCCTCTTCGCCGGTCCCAGCGGGACCGGCAAAACCATGGCCGCCGACATCATCGCCAACGAATTGGGGTTGGAACTGTACAAAATTGACCTCTCCGGCATTGTCAGCAAATACATCGGCGAAACGGAAAAAAACCTGGAGCGCATCTTCCGCGCCGCCGCTAACGCCAACGCCATCCTCTTCTTTGACGAGGCCGACGCTCTCTTTGGCAAACGCAGCGAAGTCCGCGACTCCCACGACCGCTACGCCAACATCGAAATCTCCTATCTCCTGCAAAAAATAGAAGCCTACGACGGCCTGGCCATCCTGGCTTCCAACTTGCGCCAAAATCTGGACGAAGCGTTCATCCGCCGCCTGGCCTTCACCATCCATTTCCCCTTCCCCGACGAAGCCAGCCGCCGCCAGATTTGGGCCACCATCTGGCCGGCCGACGCCCCCCTGGGCGATGACGTCAACCTGGACGCGCTGGCCTGCCAGTTCAAGTTCAGCGGCGGCAACATCAAAAACGTGGCCCTGGCCGCCGCCTACCTGGCCGCCGCCGCCGCGCAACCCATCGGCATGGGGCACCTCTTGCAAGCGGTGCGCCGGGAATACCAGAAGATGGGTAAACGTATCAGCGACGACGAATTGAGCCTGGTCCCCCGTGGAGGGCAGCATGACCCTGAGTAACCGCCGCCAGCCAGCCCGGCAGCCGGATACGGCCGTCATCCCCACCAGCCAGCGCCAATCTATCCCGGCCACGCACCCCGACGACGCCACCCGCCAGCTCCTCGACCTGCAAACCGACGCCGGCAACCAGGCTGTCGCCACGTTAATCCATTCCCAGTTGACCGAATTGGAACAGGAGGCTGTCGTTTCGTTTGCGCAAACATTGTTGGACACTGCCCCTGCTGCGCCACTGGAAACTATGCCGACCGAGGGGGGGATTATGTTGCATGACCTCCCTGGTGGGCAACCTTTACAAGTGCATCGCGGGGGTATCGCTGGGGAGTTGCTGGCCGATGCGGGTACCGCCGCCGCCAGTGTTGGCAGCCACATCGTCCTGGCTCCCAATGCCCCCTCCTTGACCTCGCGCGAAGGTCAACAGTTGTTGGCCCACGAGGCCGTCCATACAGCGCAACAACGTGGCGACATGCCGGAGCCGCGCAGCATAACGTCGCAACGGCGCAGCGCGGAGGCAGAAGCTGATCAAGCGGCTGCCAAACTGATGCGTGGCGACTCGGTGGCACAACCTTCATACGCACCAATGATTCACTTTCAAGGGGGTGGCGCAGTTGTCCAGGCCGTCGCAAAGAAGGCGCTAAAATGGTTGGCAAAACGCGGCAAAAACGTTTCTGCCCACATTGCCAAACGGCATGTCGCCAGGCGTCTTGGTAAATCGCGATTCTCAGTCAGTGGTGCGCAAATCAAGAAGTGGGTAACGCGCACCCTGGAAGCCGCCGACAATGTGGTGGATCAGGGACGGCGCATTGTTTTCGAGAAACAATTTGGCAATGAGGTCGGCAGAGCCGGCGAACGCATTGTCCGGGTTGTTGTTGACAAAGCAACCGGAAAAATTGTCACCGCTTTTCCGACACAAGCGTTTAAGCAAATCGTGTCGGCCGTCGCCGTCGGGCTGGTGACGGCCAGGGCAGGCGAGGCTGACGCCGCTGTTCTGGCGCGACGCAAGGCCATTCAAGAGGCCGAAGCAGCCAGGGAGAACTGGTTCACCACGCTGATAGATTTTCTTGTGGCCCCATCCCGTGTGGCGCGCGATGAAGACATCATCGCCGAACAACGGATCATTGACAGGAAGATCAATGAAGCAATTGAATCTGTTGAGCGGGAGGAGCAACGTTCTCTGAACCCCGAAGAAAAAGCGGAGGTCCGGGAAATCATTCTGATTGAAATGGAGACAGAACCCGAAGCGGGATAAATACCTGGCTGTGGCCGGTCTCCAGACCGGGCCACTATCGGGATTGGAGATTGGTTGATGGCGGAAGTGACGGCGAGCAAAACGGCCCCGGATAAGGGGAATATGCCGGCTCAGGAGCGGCTGCGGGAACGGCCGTCTGGCGCTGCCCCAGCCGGCCCCACGGCCAACATTTTGGCTCTGCACGATCAGGCGGGCAACCAGGCGGTCAACGAACTGCTGCGAAACGGCAACGGCCGTCCCCTGGATGCCTCGGTGCGTGCCTTCATGGAATCCCGCTTCAACCACGATTTTAGTCAGGTGAGAGTGCATACGGACGCTGCGGCCGCGCAGTCAACTGACAGTATCAATGCCAACGCCTACACCGTAGGCGCCGACATTGTTTTTGGGCCTGGAAAATTCAATGTGCAAACAACAGCCGGTCGGCAACTGCTGGCGCATGAGTTAGCGCATGTGGTGCAGCAAAGCAGAGGTGGTGCGCCGCCAGAACTGAACGCCGCCGCGCCTCACGAGCAGCAAGCGGCAACCGCCGCGCAAACATTCATCATTTCTAATAACCGTGTGAATGTACATGGTCGAACAGGCGTTGGCCTCGCTCGGGACACAAAAGGGGAATCGCATCCTTTACCGGCCGCCGAGCCAGAAGATTTATGGCGCCAGATTCAGGGGCTTAGAGGTTTTGACGCCACCGATCCGGTGCATGCCCTGGAAACTGCTAAAGATCAAGTCACCAGGATCGAAGGGGAGTTAAAGCTAAAACCCGACGACAAAGCCCTGCAAAAGCAGCTTGAGAAGGCGCGGAAAAGTTTGGCGCAAACCCAAAAACGACAGGCAGGCCCTATAGACCCCGAGTCAAAAGGCAAACCCTTGGGTACAGGTTATAGTACATATGCTGCCGTACAAGTCCTTGACGCTGACGGCAAACAAGTAGCTGTGGGCATAGGCAAATACGATGGCACAAATCATGCCGAGGAAAACGCGATTAAAGCGTTGCGGGCCAACCTCAAAGGCAAATCCATTACTGGCGGCCGCTTGATGGTTGTTGTCGATCAGGTGGTTTGCTCTAAGTGCCAGGGATCGCTTAAATCTTTCGTGGGTGAGCAGGGGCTAACCCATATAGACGCCTATTACCCCGCGCGTGGCGAGGTTACACCCAAAACAGCCGCGCGGACATCCGTCAAGAAAGGTAATGAGACAACACTGCGTCACGAAGTCATCGGTGGCGAGGGATCAAAGCAGGTAGCGCCAACCCCCAAACCTCAGTCTGCCGGGTCAAAACCAGCCGCAACACCAAAGGTAACAGGCGATAAATCCGCTGTAGCTCCTGCTTCTAAGTCACCAGTCACACCGAAGATACCCACGGCAAAAATCCCTTCAACGCCTATCGCGCCGAAAGCTCCATCGTCATCTGCGAAAGCTGGCGCGACGTATAAACCCAGCAGTGGGGTAGGTTACGCGGCAGGTGAAGCTGTTGGGCAAATTATTAACCAGGTAGGCGGTATGCTCATCCAAAAATACGTCATGGATCCAAAGAATGAAGAAGCATTCCGTCAAAAACTTGAAGCAAAACAGGTGGAAATTGAAAACCATCTGAACGCTCATGAGAAAGAGGTTGTTGAAATTCAAGCTGGCGGCAAAACAGCTTACATCAATATCACCCTTCGAGTCAGATATCAAACAGGTCCGATTTCCCCTGATGGCCCATCGTTAACAGCGTTCATGGGGTTAGACCTGGAAAATGTGAAGGTCAGTGATCGGAATATCCGGACTGAAAGTTCTCCTAAAGAAGGCATGACGCGCAGTCTCATGAAGGAAATGTTCGGGCAAAGTGAAACTTTACTAACCTATTCGGTGGATTTGCCAACAGAACCATATCTGTCCAAGGTAAAAGAAAGGCAAGAGAAGATACGTCAACAACAAAAAGAGAAAGAAGAATTACAAAAATTAATAGAGAAACAACAGAAGAATGCCCCCAAACCAACACCTCCACCGCAGCCCTCACAAGGTGCGCCGACACTTATCCCAAGTTTTACGCCTTCCACCTCGCCCTCCTTATTACCGGGCGCGCCCTCTATGGAAGGACCAATTGAGCAAGCAGCCAGGGTTGTAAAAGCGGCCGAATCCTGGGCGGCAAAGATCGAGAAACAGGGAACGTACCTTGCCGACCGAATTCATTCCAGTAAACCGCCAACACCCCAAGAACGACAAAGTTATCTCGATGAGGAAAGGACGTGGCGATTATCTGTCAAGCAGTTTATAGATGAGTTCCGCAAGCAGTCTCGATTAGAAGCGGTAAATAAATTAGAAGAACTCCTGGATCGGATGGGGCCTAAACTCCATCAGTTCAGGATCTATTTCGGAGGGGATTGACCTTTGCTCAACTATCTCGACAACATTCTGCGTGACCTGCTGCTGAATCAGGTTGACGGCATTAGCGATGAAACCCAGGTGCGCTTCCAGCCACCCGATGACGACTGGCGCACCTACGTCGCCAACCTCACCGTCGGCGGCGAACCGGCCAACGCCCTTAATGTCTACCTGGTAGAACTGCGCGAAAATCGCCGCCTGCGCTCCAACCAGCGCGCGACCAGTGTCAGCAACGGCCAGGTGCATCACGACCCCGCCCCGGCGCGGTTAGATTGTCATTACCTGATCACCGCCTGGAGTCCGGCGGCCGTCACGGCCGCTATCGAGCCGACGCTGGATGAACACGTGTTGCTCTACCAAACAACGGCCGTTCTCATGCAAAACGCTCCCGTCAACCCCGCCCGTATTTACCCACCTGGTTCGGCGGCGCTGACGGCCGTACCCGAACTCATCCGTGACAGCGACCTGCCCACCCAGGTCCTCCCTGCCGAGGGCTTTGCCAAGCTGGCCGAATTCTGGGGCACGATGGGCGGCAATCAGCGATGGAAGCCCGGCATCCACCTCATCATCACCATCCCCGTGCTGCTGCTGCGCCAGTTTGCCGGCCCCATGGTCACCACACGCATCACCGAGTACCGCCGCACCGGCCAGCCGCAAACGGCCGAAACCTGGATTCAAATTGGCGGGTACGTCCTCGATTCATCCACTGTTTCATCCCTCCCTGTCGCTGGCGCCTGGGTGCAGCTGCAAACCACCAGCGGCGACCCACTGCAAACCACAAATACCAATGGACTGGGGCAGTTTACATTCTTGCGCCTGCAAGCGGGGCAGTACCAACTCCTCTGGCGGGCGGATGGGTTTGCGCTGCCGGCCGGGCCGCGCGCCATAGACGTTCCCTCGCCTACCGGCGAATATGATTTGATTCTTTCCTGATTAACAAGAAGCCATCATGTAGGGCAATTTGTCAAATTGCCCTACACAACGCAAAGACGAAAACGTCGTTTACACATTAGTGCGACACACTTTGGCAAGGTGTAAGGAGGTATTACATGGCCGTACAAGTTTCATATCCGGGCGTATACATTGATGAATTTGCTCCAGGCGCACCTATTCAGGGCGTCGGAACCAGCACCGCTGCCTTCCTGGGGCCGGCTAAACATGGGCCACTCAACGAACCAACCAAGATCACCAGTTGGGACGCCTTCAAGCGCACATTTGGGGATGAACCGCTTGACGGGTTCTATCTCTGGTATGCAGCGCGCGGCTTTTTTGAGAATGGCGGTCTGGTTTGCTACATAACCCGCGTCAGCAATGCCAGCCACGACGAACTGGTGTTGAATGACCGCTCCGGTGGTCCCGCGCCTACCATTCGCCTGTGGGCGCGCGAGCCAGGCGATCTGACCACCCCTATCCAGGTGACGGTGGCGGATGCCCAGGCGGTAACGGGTGCAGTCCTGTTCCGGCCGACGGCTACCGTGAGCAGCGGCGCGGGCACGGCCGTTACCACCACCAATGCCGCCGATGCCGTTCGCTTCCGACCAGGCGACACCATCACCGTCAACGGCGTCAATACCACCCAGGTCTCCCGCAGCGAAGGCGCGGTCATTCGGGTCACGACCCCGCTGGCCGTCAACAACGGTGATACCTTGCGTCTGACTAATCTGACCGCCGGCGACATGACTTTTCGCGTGGCCAACGCCGCTGCGCTTCGCGCCGGCAGCGTTATCCGTCTCACCCAAAACGGGACCACGGAAAACGCCATCGTCAAAAGCGTCATCACCGAGGTACTCTCCGCCGGCGAAACCACTTACCGGGTTACGCTGACAGACGGTCTGACCAACGGTTATGACCTGAGCGGCGGCGCTGATCCCATTTCCCTGGAATCCTTTGAATTCAACCTGACGGCAATTCAGGGCGCTGTCAGTACACCCTACGCTAATCTCAGTATGCGCCCGGAACACCCGAATTACTACCGCACGATCATCAATAACGACCCCGCCGGCCTGATTTACACTGCCCCGGTTGAGCCGCCCAACGTCACGCCCGCACCGGATAACCGCCCGGCAGTCATCGCCGACCAGCCATTAACCGGCGGAGTCAACGACAACCCGACCGCCCTCACGCCCACCGATTACAGCAGCGCCCTCACCCGCCTGGAAGCCATTGACGACGTGAACTTCATTGCCACCCCAGACAGCGCCGACCTCGGCGTGCAGCTTGCGGTCATCGCCCACTGTGAACGAATGCAGGATCGCTTCGCCATCATGGATTCCCGGCGTGGCGCGCCCCTCTTCGGCACAGACAGCGTGGAAGTGCAGCGCACCAGTCTGACCACGGCGCGGGGCTATGCCGCCCTTTACTACCCCTGGCTGCTTACCTTCCCGGCCGTTGGCACAGACCCCATTTTAGTGCCTCCCTCCGGCCACATCGCCGGCGTTTACGCCCGCACCGACAATAACCGGGGTGTCCACAAAGCGCCCGCCGGCAACGAAGCGACCCTCAGCGGCGTGTTGGGCGTAGAACAAACCATGAGCGACATTGACCAGGGGCAGCTCAACCTGAATGACATTAACGTCATTCGTGTCTTCAAGCCAGGCGGCCGTCCGGTCGTTTGGGGCGCCCGCACCATCGCCAGCGACCGCAACTGGCAGTACGTCAATATCCGCCGCCTCTTCCTCTTCCTGGAGGAATCCATCGAAGAAGGCATCCGTTGGGCCGTGTTTGAACCGAATAACCTGCAACTCTGGCAAAAACTCAAGCGCACTATCACCGAATTTCTGCTCCGTGTCTGGCGCGACGGCGCATTATTTGGGGCCACGCCGGAAGAAGCTTTTTACGTGCGTATTGACGAAGCTCTCAATCCCTTTTCCGATCAGGCATTAGGCCGTTTGAACATCGAAATTGGCGTCCGTCCCACCTATCCGGCCGAATTTATCATCGTGCGCATCGGTATCTGGCCCGGCAGTTCTGAGGTCAGCGAAGGCTAATAAAACGAACCCTCCCAAAGTTTTGCAACATCAGGGAGGGCGCAGGAGAACAAACAATGGCAACCGGAGACATAAACGATCCTTTTGGCAATTACAACTTTCTCGTGGAAATAGACGGCATTACCCGCGCCGCTTTTCAGGAAGTCAGCGGCTTCGACTCCACCATTGACGTGATCGAACACCGCGAAGGGGGCGAAAACACCACCCTGCGCAAACTGCCGGGCATGACCAAATACAGCAACCTGACGCTGAAATGGGGCATCACCGACGATATGGACCTCTACACCTGGCACCGCCAGATCGTGCGGGGTCAAATCGAACGGCGTAACGGTTCCATCGTCCTGCTGGATCGGGCCGGGCAAGAAACAGCCCGCTGGAATTTCTTCCGCGCCTGGCCGACCAAATATGATGGCCCTGATCTGAACGCCGAAGGCAACGACGTGGCCATTGAAACCCTGGAACTGGCCCACGAAGGCGTCGAGCGGGTGTAAGGAATCCCTAGACCTGACAGGTTTTCTGAAACGTGTCAGGTCACGCTCTAAGGAGACGGCATGTTTCAGACTGAATTTGAATTCACGCTGCCATGCGGCTATCTGGATGAGGATGGCACGCTGCACCGGGACGGCGTCATGCGCCGGGCTACGGCCGCCGACGAGATTTTGCCCCTCAAAGACCCCCGCGTGCAAAAAAACCCGGCCTATCTGGTCATCATCCTGCTATCGCGGGTGGTGACGCGCCTGGGGTCGGTGTCCCCAATCAACCCTAAGGTGATTGAAAACCTGTACGCCACCGATCTGGCTTATTTGCAAACGCTGTACAACCAGGTGAACCAGTTGGGCGATGGGCATCAGGTTGTGACTTGCCCTCAATGCCAGCACTCGTTTGCGATGGAGTTGGCGCTGCCGGGGGGGTTTTAGGCTACCCCCTCGACCAACTGTATGAGGAGGTAGCCTTTGTCGCCTATCACTTTCACTGGTCTCACGATGAAGTGATGCAGATCGAGCACCGCGACCGGCGGCAGTGGGTACAGGAAATTTCGACGATTAATCAACGGATGAATGGAGATTGAAGCAGCCAATGAGTCAGATACGGAATCCCATCATTTTGCGCCCGGTAATGGGTCAAAACCGGCGCACGGCCGTTCACATTGCTTCGGATAGGGCACAGACCGGGATAACGGCCGTTGCGCATCAATCCCTCGCCCTGGCCCAAGCCATCATCACCCGCTGCCAACTGTTTGCCGCGTACCGGGGCCTCAGTCCGGTCTACCGGCAAGAACGCCCGTTGGTGCTGGACCAACGTTCGCTGGTTTACCAGCGCGAAGTCATCGCGCCACGCCTCAAACTGACCCTGCTCGTCGCTGCCGCCACGCCCGCTGCCAGCCCATCGCCAGGAACCGGACACCTCGCCTGGCAGCTCTTGCGGCCGTCCGCAGCCGCGCCTGCCAGCGAACGGCTCGTGTATCGTTTGCAGCAGCGGGAACAGTTTGAACGAACGGCCGTTACCCACACCATCCACCAGCTTAACGCGCGGGCGCAGCGCCTGGAAAGCGTGGCGACCCCCGGCCAACTCCAGGCGCAGGTCACCTCGACCCGCCGCCCCGGCGCATGGCCCACCGCTGATCCGCCGCCGCCCGTCCCCAGAGTTCGGGCCGTGCCTCGTGTGCTCCACCGGCCAGACGCGCGCCCCGCTGCCCCGGAGCAGGAAACGCCAACGGCCGTTGCCGCCCACCATCCCGCCTTCCCGCCGACGACAGCCTGGTCGCCGGCGGCAGCCTCGTCGCCATCCCTGCCCGCCGCAGCCATTGACGTAAACCACCTGACCGACCAAATCATGCGCAACATTGACCACCGCATCGTTGCCTACCGCGAACGCACCGGGAGAATGTGACTATGGCTCTGGAAAAAGCGACCATTACCAATACCAACAGCGGCCAGCAGATTCCGGTGCTGTTTAACCCGGAAGAGTACACCGTCAACCGGGACAATAACTTCGCTCAGATGGCTATTCCCGGCCGGCGCGGACCGCTGCTCCAATTCGTCAGCGGTAATATGCAAACGTTAGAGATGGAGCTGCTGGTAGACAGTTATGAGGCGCATAACGGCCGTTACCAGCCCGGCGACGATGTGCGCACACTGACGCGCCAGATCACCGACCTCATGAACATTGACCCTGCCACCCATGCGCCGCCCGTTTTGCTCTTCACCTGGGGTTCGCTGGCCTTCACCTGCGTTTTAGCTCGCGCCAGCCAACGCTTCATCATGTTCCTGCCCGACGGCGCCCCGGTCCGGGCGCGGCTCCAGGTGACATTCAATGAATTTATCAACGCCGAACTGGAAGCCAAAGAGATTAAACGGGAAACGGCCGATTACAGCCATCTACACGTGGTCCGTGAAGGCGAAACCATCAGCCACATCGCCGCCATCGTCTATCAAAACCCCACCTTGTGGCGGCCCATCGCCCGCGCCAACAACCTGGATGATCCCCGTTCATTAGCCATCGGCGCGCAATTATTGATCCCGCAGTTGCCATTCCGCGACCCGGAAACAGGGGAGGTAATGAGTTAAGCAACATGGCCGTGTATCCACAGTACGCCCCTGAATTTGCCATCCAGATCAACGGTCGGGCTTTGCCGACGGCCGTGCGCGCTGCCGTGACCAGCGTCCGCTACGAAGACGGCCTGAACGCTTCCGACCGGGTAGAAGTCGGCCTGGCGAACCCCGATTTGCGCTGGCTGCAAAGCCACATTCGCGGGTTGGGCTTCCAACCTTTCCCAACGGCCGTGCGCCTCGACCCCATCGGGAGCGTCAGCGCCGCCCCAACAGGCACGTTCGACATAGACAACAAGCTCAGCCTATCCCTCGGCTACGCGCCCGGCTCCCTGGAAGAAATGTTCAAAGGAGAAGTTACCGGCCTGCAAGTTAGCTTTCCCAGTGGCGGTATGCCCACTATGACCCTGGTCGCCCACGATTACCTGCACCGTCTGAGCCAGGGGTCTTACGCGCGCGGCTTTGGCTTCCTGCCCGATGCCATCGTCGCCGCCATTTTAAGCGCCGAAAACTTACTCATCCCCCTCATAGACCCCGCCGTTATGGCCGGTTCCACTGCGCTGGCCGTGCTCGACGCCATCTTCAAAGGCACAGGCGTCAAACAAGGCGGCCCCGGTGAGGGCGAGAGCGATTTCGACCTGCTCCAACGCATCGCCCAACGGTACGACGCCGACTTTTGGGTCGAAGGTGACATCCTCTACCTGGCGCGCTTCATTCCCAAAGAATATTCCCCACGCCTCACCCTGACCTGGGGTGAATCCTTGATTGACTTTTCACCGCGCGTCAGCACCATCGGTCAAGTCATCGGCGTCTCCCGCAAATTCACCCTGCGCGAGATCCCCCTCAGCTTTCTCGTCAGCGTCGCCTGGGACTTTGACCGCGAAGCGCTGGCGATTACCGTCGTCCCCGGCGAAGCCGTCTCGTTTACCAAGAGCCTGGTCGGTAACGTCTTGACGAAGATTGATAAACCGATCACCAACCCGGCCGACATCGCCAGCAGCGCCTTGGAAATTACCCGCGAGCTGCGCCAGAAGATCAACAACCGGCTGACCGGCAGCGGCACGGCTGTGGGCGACCCGCGCCTGCGCGCCGGAGCCATGATCCGCCTGGAAGGATTGGGGCCAGATTTCAGCGGCGACTACCGCGTCACCAGCGCCAGCCACACCATTGACAGCGGCGGCTGGCGTACCTCATTCCAGGTGCAGAAGGAGATATTACCGTAATGCTTGAAGAACAACTTGGTCAGATGGAAGATACCCTGGATACGCTGGAAAATAAGTTTTATGGCGTCATGGTTGGTCAGGTAATCAACCCGGTAGACCCCATGTTTTTGGGACGGGTGCAGGTGCGCCTGCCAGCTATAGACGCCCTGGACCTGTCACCCTGGGCGCGGGTGGCCGTGCCCATGGCCGGCCTGATGCACGGGACTTACTTCATTCCCAACATTGGCGACCAGGTATTGGTGGCTTTTGAACATGGCGATCTGAACGCGCCATACATCATCGGCAGTTTGTGGAACGCCATGTCGCCACCGCCGTTGCCCTCGCCCCTCCCGCAAATCCGCGCCATCCGTACCCTGGCCGGCAACCAGATCGTCTTCACCGAACTCCCGCCCAGCATCACCATCCAATCGGGACCGACGCCGCCGGCCGTCATCCCCGCGCCGCCCACGCCGGCCGGTCCACCCACCATCATTATGTCGCCGGCCGGCATCCAGATCATCTTCGGTCTGAACGTTATCAACATGACGCCCGATGGCATCACCATCACTGGTACGCCGAATCTGAACCTGACGGCCGCAGCGTCCATCAACATCGCCGCCCCCAACGTCACCATCAACGGCGCGGCTGCGGCCAGCGTGCAGTCGGCCGGCGTCTGCAACATCACCGCGCCTTTAGTCAAGATTAATTAGCAGCTACGAACGCTCTGGCCGACAGAGAGACCATTATTTAAGGATTGAACTATGAGACCAGCCGCTCGTATTCTAGATGCCACAGCCCATCCCGGCATAATCGCCGGGCCGGGTGTGCCCACCGTGTTAATTGGCGGTCTGCCGGCGGCCGTCGCCGGCGACATGCATACCTGCGCCATGCCGCCCACAGCCGGGCCACATCCACCCGCTCCTTTTCCAATGGGCAGCGTCACCGTCATGATTGGCGGACGGCCGTCCCTGCGGCTAGGCGATGTGTCCGGCTGCGGCGCACCCATCATCAGTGGCGCGTTCAACGTTCTGATTGGCGGCTGACAGCCAATCTCAATTTTCAGGGCAAGATAAAACCATGACCACTCTCGATCCCCAGGCATTTTTAGGCCAGGGCTGGGCCTTTCCCTTTCAGCTTGACGCCAACGGCGAAGTCTCTCTGGCCGCTTACGAAGAGGACATCCGCCAGGCTGTTCGTCTCATTCTGGGCACGAACCAGGGCGAACGGGTCATGCGGCCAGACTTTGGCGCGAGCTTGCAAGCCCTCACCTTCGAGCCAATCAATGCGACGACCAAAGCGCTGGTCAAACACCGGGTCGAGCAGGCGCTGATCACCTGGGAACCCCGCATTGACACCCTCAACGTCACCGTGCAAGCCCAACCATCGTTGGGCCGCCTGGACGTCGAGATTACCTACCGGGTGCGGGCCACCAACACCTTCTATAACCTGGTTTACCCCTTCTATCTGTTGGAGGGCAAAGAGCGATGACCATCACCGGCACACCCCAGTTAGATCCCCGTGACGCCCAGGCTTTTGTGGGCGACTTCCTGGCGCGCCTGCCCGGCTACGTTCCCGGTTGGCGACCTGCCGAGGGTCAACCCAGTTGGGCGGTCATTCAGGCGTATGGGCGTTATCTGCGCGCCCTGGCCGAACGGCTCGGCCTGGCTCCCGACAAAAACAAGCTGGCTTTTCTGGAGATGATGGGGGTGAATTTGCTGCCCGCCCAGGCTTCGCGCGCACCTGTTGTCTTTAGCGCGATGCCCCAGGTGGGCGACGGCCGTATCCCTGCCCGCACCCAGGTTGGCGCCACCGTCGTCGGCCGGGACGAACCGCTTATTTTTGAGACCGAACAACCCATCGCCCTGGCTGCCGCGCAGGTGGCCGAAGTCGTTACCCTCTGGCCGGGCAAAGACGCCTATGCCGATCATACGCAGGCGGCCCTGAGCGGCCAACCCTTCACCCTGTTTGCGCCCCTCCGCCCGATCCCCCACGAGCTATACCTGGCTCACGATACCTTGTTCGCCCTATCCGGCCAGGCCACCGTGACCTTGCAAGTGGAATTGGCCCGACCCGGCAGTCAGGCGCTCCCCGTCGTTTGGGAATATTGGGACGGGGACGTGTGGCGCGCCTTCAAGCCGTTCAAGTCGGTCATTGAGGCCAGTTTGAACGATAGTATGGACGGCACAGAGGGGTTAACGCGCAGTGGCCTGATCCGGCTGGTGGCCGATTGCGCCGCAACCCAAAAAACGACCATTGACGGTCTGGAAGCGTACTGGTTGCGCGGCCGGGTGACGCAGCCCATCACCCCCATTCCCGGTTTAAGCCTGCCGCTCGTCGGCGCCATCGCCATTCACGTCACCATCGCTAACCCGTTGCAACATCTGAAACCCACAATTGTCAGCGCGCCATCAGGCCAGGTTAATATTATTTTTGGCCTGGCCGGGGGGCAAACGGGTTTGGCGGAGCTGTTTGGGCCGGATGGGTTTCATGCGCAACAACCGCTCGGTAACGGCGTTGTTTGGAACGGGTTGGCAGCCGGGCGTTACAAGCTGGTCATCCTTCACCCGGCTTATGCCCCCTTTGAGCATACCTTCACCCTTTCTGGCTATACCGGTAAGACCTTGCGCTTTAGTGAAGAGATCGCCGGTTTTCTGCCTGATGCTGGTTACGCCGATGGTTTGAAGCTGGACCTGGAAAAAAGTTTTTACCCCTTTGGTCAACAGCCGCAGCCAGGAACCAGTTTTTACTTCAGCAGCGCCGAAGCGTTGGCGAAACCGGGGGCGCAGCTGCGCCTCCGGGCCGACAGAGCTGACACAGCGTTGGGCAGCAACCCCGGAACAGGCAGTTACACTACCCTGGAGACGGATCTAAGCCTGGAATATTGGAACGGCAAACAATGGCAAGTTATCAGCCCACCGCCGGACAATTTGCCAGGGTTTGTGCAGGACAACGTGGAGATTTCTTTCTCCGTGCCGGATGACTTAACCAAAACGAAGGTCAACGACCAGGAGGATTACTGGCTGCGCTTGCGCTTGCTGAAAAACACCTTCGGCCGTGTGCGGGAGATCAAGTGGGTTCAAGATGGTGAACCCAACAGCATTGTTTTTGTGGAGACCACACCGCCGGCGCTCTCCTGGCTCAAGCTCGGTTATCTGTACGAATCGCCGGCCGAACCGCCGCAGGCTTGCGTGGCGCACAACGATTTCCAATGGCTGGACCATACCGCTGCGGCGCGCTGGCGGGGGGCGTCGTTTGCGCCGTTCAGCCTGACAGCCGACCAGGCGCCCACCCTCTACCTCGGCTTCAACAAACCGCTGCCCGCCGACCTGATCAGCCTGTACCTGGATATTGAAGAAGTTCACGGCCGTACCACCGCTCCTGTCCTGAAATGGGAATATTGGGCCGGCCAGACCTGGGCCGCCTTAAGCGTGCAAGATGAAACAGCCCACCTGGCATTGCCCGGCATGGTCGCCGCCGTCTGGCCGGGAACCCGGCCGCTGCCTGTTACGGAAGCAATTCAAGCCGGCGGGACGCAAATAGAGGTGGGGTCGCCGCAGCAGGCGGCGCGCTTTCAGGCCGGCGACCTGCTGGTCATCGGCGCGCCTGACGAAGGGCGCCTGGTGCGCGTCGAGTCCGTGAAGCGCAACATCATCCACTTAAAACGGCCGTTACCCACCCCACAAACCCGCGTCACCATCTCCCTGGCTGCCCTGCCCCGCTTTGGCCGGCCGCGCACCTGGCTGCGCGCCCGCCTGCAAAGCGACGGCCAACCGCTCGACGCCACCATCAACGGGATCTTCCTCAATGCCGTCTGGGCCGCCCAGGTGCAAACCATCGCCAACGAACTGCTGGGCAGCAGCGACGGCCGTTCTCATCAAGCCTTTTTCTGCCGCCAATCGCCGGTGCTGGTGGGCGAAAGCATCGAAGTCCGCGAGTTAGCCGGGCCGCGCGCGGCCGTGGAATTGCCCATCCTGCAAGAGGAATTAGCCGCTCAGGGATTTACCACAAGCGACACGCGCACCGTCACCGACCGGCGCAGCGGGCAAATTACCGAAGTGTGGGTGCGCTGGCGGCCACGGCCCAACCTGTTTTTCTCCGGTCCCGATGACCGGCATTACCTGGTGGAACGCAGCCGTGGCCGCATCATTTTTGGCGATAACGTCAACGGCCGTATCCCCTCGGCCGGAGCCGACAATATCCGCGCCCAAAGCTATCGCTCCGGCGGCGCTGTCAGCGGCAATGTGCCCGCCGGGGCCATCAATCAGCTTCTCAGCGGCGTGGTCGCCGCAGGAGTCAGTAACCCGCGCCCGGCCGAAGGGGGCGCTGACGGCGAACCGCTGGCCGCCGTTTACACGCGCGGCCCACAGGTTGTACGCCACCGCCAGCAAGCCATCTCCTTAAGCGATTACGAGAGCCTGGCCCGCGAAGCCTCGCCGGCCGTGGCCGTGGCCCGCGCCTTACCCGCCACCCACGCCAGCGGCCGCCCCGAACCCGGTTGGGTCAAACTCATCATCATGCCCCACAGCCAGGAAGCCCAACCCCAACCCTCCTTTGGCCTGCGCCGTCAGATCGCCAATTATCTCAGCGCCCGCACGCCGGCCGGTCTGGGCGGCCGGCTGTTTGTGGCCGGGCCAGATTATCTGCCGGTGGGCGTCGAAGCCGTCATCGCCCCGCGCGATTTGGCGGCAGCCGGGCAGGTCATGGCCGATGTCACCCTCACCCTGGCGAACTTCCTGCATCCCCTGACGGGCGGCCCGGATGGGCAGGGTTGGCCCTTTGGCCGGGACGTGTACCTGTCAGACCTGGCGGCGGTGTTGGAGCGAGCGCCGGGCGTTGATTACGTGTTTACGCTGAACCTGCTCCTGGGCGGCGCGCCCCAGGGCGAACGAGTGGATATACCGCCGGACCGTATTGTCGTGGCCGGCGACCTGCGCCTCACTTTACGCGGCGCTGAAGGTTATAGGATTTACGATTAACGATTTGCGATTTACGATTGGCTTGCCCCCTGACAAGCTATGAGAAAAC
>JACSRF010000241.1 GCA_014879875.1 Anaerolinea sp. | reverse complement strand
CTCGACAATGGTGACAGGGGCATTCGGGTCGCCAATGCCATACGCGCCATTGGTATTGACAACGGCCGAACCGACCCCCGCGCCAACACCCTCCGGCCCGGCCGTTGTCAATACCAATGGCGCGTATGGCATTGGCGACCCGAATGCCCCTGTCACCATTGTCGAGTTCACCGACTTCCAATGCCCCTTCTGCGCCCGTCACTTTCAGCAAACCTACCCGCAAATCAAAGCGAATTACATAGACAAGGGGCTGGTTTACTATGTGTTTAAGGAGTTCCCGTTAACGAGCATTCATCCCCAGGCCGCGCTGGCGTCGGAAGCGGCGCGCTGCGCCGGAAGCCAGGGAGCCTATGCGGAGATGCACGACACACTCTTTGCCCAACAGCAGGAATGGGCGGGACGCAGTGACGCCGCCGCGCTGTTTGCGGAGTATGCGGCGGCGTTAGGGCTGGAGTCTACGCTGTTCACGACTTGTTTGGAGAGTCGCGCGCAGGAAACGGCCGTCTACGCTGACCTCAATGAAGGCGTCGCTCTCGGCGTCAATGGCACGCCAGCCTTCTTCATCAACGGCTATTTTTTGAATGGCGCGCAGCCTTACAGTGCGTTCCAGGAAGCGATTGAGTATTTCTTGTCGCAATAATTTGAGCGTCGGGCGTTGGGCGCGGTTACGTCATGCCGACGCCCAAGGCCCGACGCCCAACGCTCCTCATGTTTCTCACGTTACATGACCTGTGCATTGAATTGAGCAGTAGCAGCGACCATGCGCGCGCGCAGTGGCAGCAGTTGTTTGCCGGGTGGTTGCAGCCAAAGGCAGCGGCCGTTCACGCCAGGTTGCACCTCTCCGTACAAGACGAACTGCCAGATTTGCCCGCCACCACGCCTTATTTTTCTGACGCGCTGCATCTGACGGCTGAGCCGGGCATTTTGACGGTCTACCGGGATGGGGATGAGGGGGTGTGGCTGCATTACCTGGATGGGGCGTTGGTATACGTTCCCATGCGGAATGCTCCGGGCAATGCCATTCGCGGCGTCATATTGTTGCGCGCAATGGATAACGGCCGTTTTGAGGATATTACCTTTACCAGCCTGGCCCCGGCGCTGCGCCGTCAGGGATACTTTCTGGTTCACGCTTTTGCCGCCAGTAAGAACGGCCGCTGCGCGCTCATTGTGGGCACGACCAACAGCGGCAAAACGACCACCGGCCTTAATTTGCTGCTCAATGGCTGGCAGCTTTTGGCGAATGACATTGTGCTGCTGCAACAACGGGAACGGGAGGTGTATGCGCTGCCAACGCCCGGCATTGTCAACATTCGTCCGCGCACGGTGACGCTGCTGCCGCAGTTACGGCCGTTACTCGCCAGCAAACAGATCATGTACGGCCAATATAACATCACCGGAGAAGAGTTGGTCAACGGCCGTTGGTCGGCGCCATGTCCCGTCACCCACATCTACTTTCCCTACATCGAGCCACGCCCACACAGCACGCGCCATAAACGTAACCGCGCCGTCGCCCTGGCCCACCTGATGGCCGAAAGCATGGACCGCTGGGACGAGGACACACTGCCAGAGCATTTGAATTTGCTGCAGCGCCTGGTACGCCAGGCAAATGCTTATGAAATCCACCTGGGGCAAGACATGACACAAATCCCGCCCCTTTTTGATTTATGAATGATGAAGGATGAATAGTGTAAATGAAAGAAACAAAGTTTATCCCCCTACCCGATTACCAGACGTACCCTGAATCTGAAATGAAACGACGCGCAGCTGAGTTTTACGCGGAGATGCGACGACGGCGCAGCGTGCGCGATTTTTCAGATCGAACAGTACCACGTGAAGTAATTGAGGCGTGTTTGCGGGCCGCGGGAACTGCTCCCAATGGGGCAAATTTGCAGCCGTGGCATTTTGTCGTTATCAGTGATCCGGCGCTTAAGAAACAGATTCGCACAGCAGCAGAAGTGGAAGAGCGAGAATTTTATGAGCGCCGCGCGTCAGAAGAGTGGTTGGAAGCGTTAGTCCCTTTTGGCACAGATGCACATAAGCCATTTCTGGAAATTGCCCCTTATTTAATTGCCATTTTTGCGCGAAGTTACACGTTGGATGAACATGGCGAGAAAGCGAAGAATTATTATACGCAAGAGTCGGTGGGGATTGCGACAGGTATGCTGATTACAGCCATTCACCATGCCGGGTTAGCCTGTTTAACCCACACACCCAGCCCGATGAAGTTTCTCAACGAGATTTTAGGGAAACCAGCCTGGGAACGGCCGTTTCTGCTCCTCGTTGTTGGCTATCCGGCAGAAGACGCGCATGTTCCCGCCATTAGCAAAAAGCCATTGTCAGAAATTGCCACCTTTCTTTAGGAACGAGAATTAAATAATTTGCCCATTTAGATTGGTTCAATCTCAGAAGATTGAACCAATCTTGACCAACTTATTGAAGTGCCATTCCTTAACTACGGCCGTCTCACCCCACCCACAACATTTACCGAAAATAATACGACGATGAGGAATTGTCCGCCATCCTGAGCGATCGGCTCGTCGTTGATTTTTGTCTCGTCAAGGTTGGCGGCCACTGCCAGCGCCGGTTCCGCTTCGTTTGCGTCCTAGCAATACCAGAGAAGAGGAACATCTTGTTTCATGGCATGATGATAAGGAAAGAGTTATCAAAAAATCAAGGAGAAAATTATGTCAGGAGCAAATGGAACCCTAACAAAAGAAACAAAATATAAAACCATTGTGCAAAATTTCGTAAATGCGTGGAATGCAGGAGACCTTGGAACCGCTTTTTCTGCCTGGGCGCCCGATATTATCCATCACAGCCGCTTGTCCGATAATAAGATTGAAGGCATTGAATTAAGTTTTGATATCTTCATGCGCGCGTTCCCCAATATTCATATCAAAGTCAATGATATGGTAGCAGAAGGGAATAAAGTGGTTTCTTTTTTCACTGTCACCGGTACACATGTCGGCGAGTTCATGGGCAAGCCGGCAACGGGGAAACAAATCTCCTGGTCGTCGGTGGATATTTCAGTTTTTAATGAAGATGACAAGGTATGCGAACATTGGGGATTGTATGACGAAATGAGTATTTTCTCTCAAGTCGGCCTTCTCCCAATCGAGTTCCTTGCATCTATGTCATAAAAATCAAACAAAAGGAGAAATTTTATGCCCGGCAAAGATATAAATCTTGATGAACTTGCCAATATAACCCGGCAATGGAGTCCAATGGAGAAGAACATTGACGAAAATTTTCGGGAAAACTGGCGCAAATGGAATCCCATTCAACCCCCTGTGCGCGATAGTGGGTCTGTCGCCCATCGTTTTCTGGATGCCTGGAATATGAGTGATTTTGACGCCATTACGCAATTAACGACCTATGCCACTGTCCATCACACCCGCTACTCCGATCTACGGCCAGGGGGATTGCGCCTGGTTCGCAATTTACTCGACACGATTCTGCCTGATTTCCAGGTTGAGGTGAACGAGGTGCGCGAAGAGGGTGAACTGGTTGTAGCCCAAGTAACAGCTCACGGCACGCACACCGGTCAACTCCTGGGAATTTCCCCCTCTCATAAAGAGGTTAGCTTCAACGCAACCGAAATTTTCCGTGTGGTGGATGGCCTGATCACAGAGCATTGGTGGGGCGTCTATAACGGTTTAGGCGCATTGGTGGACGAAGATGGGTTAAACCCGGTAATCGGTCTCATTTTCGCCTGCTGACAACCTGTTATTTTTTAGGGGAGTTGCGTGGTAAATGTTTTATTGCTGCGCAACTCCTCTTTTTGATCAAAGCCATGTTTGTTTGTAACAAGCTGCTCTTGGGGTTAACCGGGTCTATCAGCACCCTGATGATGCCTTATAACATATTCTTCTTGCGCCAAAAATTTGCGCAAGAAGTAAACGTTATCATGACCTATACGGCGCAACAATTGATTACTCCTTACGCAATTGAGTTATGTTCAGGCGCCCCGGTTTTTACTCGCCACACCCAAATCTCTGATTCCATTAACGTCCCGCACATTGAGTTACCGGCCGATAGTGACTTATTCTTAATCATGCCGGCAACGGCAAATGTGCTGGCGAAGGCCGCCCACGGCATTTGTGATGATTTGCTTTCTACGGCTATCGTTTCATGTAAAACGGCCGTTGTGTTTGTCCCTTCTATGAATGAAGCTATGTGGACAAGCCGTATTGTGCAGCAGAATGTCAATCACCTGAAATCATTAGGCCACTATGTCATTGAACCAATGCAAGGGTATGAAATTGCTAATATGCAGCCAATTTATGGGGTCATGCCACCGATAGAAACTGTTGTGTTCAAGTTAAACGAAATTCTCCACCCCCCTTCAGCCTCATCCGCAAGCCTTTGACAGGTGTCGTTTAGGAATGGCACTTCAACAAGTTGGTCAAGATTGGTTCAATCTTCGGAGATTGAACCAATCTAAATGG
>JACSRF010000313.1 GCA_014879875.1 Anaerolinea sp. | reverse complement strand
AAGATGCAAAGGTTTTCTCTTTTTCTTTGCCTCTTTGTCTTTTCTTTCTTTGTGCCTTTGCGTTAAATTTTTTTCTGGCTTGTCCAGATTAGGATCAGAGCCTCCAAGAATTGCGCGAGGGGGGGCGTCAACGCTTCATAAATCGCTTCATGAACCTGGTCATCTGCCCTGGCCGTGATCACATAAAAACTGCCATCTTCAACCGTCATGTCTGCCTGGTAAGCGGGCTGCGCGAAAAAATCTGCCTGTTGTAACTGCGCGATCACAGCGGCGACCTGGTCGGGCACGAGTTGGCCGGTGGGCGATTCTGGCAGGGGTGTGTCAAAGGGGACGCGCCAATCTTCATGCTTTCCGGAGTGGCAGGCGAGATGGTAACGGCCGTCTTCATACAGCACCCACCGGTAATTGTCGCGCGGGTCCTTGCCGCGATTGATCACCTGAAACTTTAGCAGCGCATCTGGCGGCAATGGGTCCCGGTCGCGCCGTTCTAAGCGGATATCCAGTTGGTTTGTCATGTCATCCACCTCACGCAAGATTTGACAAATTTCAAAAATTTGTCAAATCTGCTGCTCGTTTATCCGATAAACTGCCAATCATCATGCCCCAATTTCGGGGTGGGCTTGGTCGCCTTTTGCGTCGTTGTCGCCACCAGCGCGTCCCAGAAAGTGACATAATGCTGAATGCGCACGTCATTGCCACCTTCCATGACGCTGGCGTAATCGGTATCGCCCCGTTTTGCCACCTGGTCGGCATAATCCTCGCCAAACGCCTTCTTCGTCAGGTCGTAGTGCGTCGCCAGACCAGCGCCATATTCATCGCCCAGGCCGATCATGTGCCCGAACTCGTGTGGCGTAACGTCTTGCAAGTTTTTCCAGGCCGAATCCTCCAGGCTGTGCTTGATTTCTACTTTGCGCCAGGCGGCATCGGCCGTTGCCCCGGTTTCGCCCGCGCCGCTGGCTTCGAGGGTGTGGTTGCTCAACCCGGCGTTCGTCAGCGCATCTTTCACCACGTTGGCGCGCTTTTCAGAAAGGGTCTGGTTGGCGCCGGGGTCGCCCGTCTTGCTGGCGTGCCCGACAATTTCCAGCTTAAACTTGGGGTTGTTGATGCGCCGCAAGTAAGTTGCCAGGAATTCAATGCTTGGTTTGTACATGGGGTCAACGGCTTGGGAATTGTTGGCGAAGAGGACTTTGGGCAGAATACGCTCCACGCGCTTCAACTCCCCTTCTTGCGTGCCGGGGTTGAAAGCCTCTTTGGGGGTATCGCTGCCTTGCCACAGCTTGGTGACGCCACCGCCTACCGAGGCGCGCCCGGCGGTGGTGGGGCTGATTTGGATGGAAAAATGTTCGTTGTTGGCGACTTCGTTGACATTGACGTGGACTTCCGTTGGCGTGAGGCGGCCCCAAACGGCCTGCGGTTCGCGCACGTTTTTGAATTTATACTTGTTGCTCCAGGCGTCGGTGATTGTTTTGACGAACTTTTCGCGGTGTCCTTTTTGCTTCTCCAGGTCTTCTGGCGTGGGCGCGGCATCTTCGGGGAAGGAGAATTTGACGTTGACGTTGATGTTGGTCACGTTTTTGTCGGGCTGGTAATTGACGTTAAATTTACCGTTCAACCCAATGGTAAAGTTCTCGTATTCATAAGGCTGCTTGACGAACTCCACATAATCCGCCAGCGACTTCACTTCGTCTTGCACTTCCTGGCGTAATTTTTGCACGGCCGCCAGGCGCTTGCCCTTATCCGCTTCCATCCATTTGTTTTTCTTGACCGTTTCCTCTTCTTGGGTGTCGAATTGGTCGCACTTGTCGAGGATGGCCTGGAGCAGTTTTTGATGTCTCTCTACCGTGCTGCCCTTTACTCCTTCATGGTAGAAGCGCAGGGCATTTTGTAGTTCGATGGCATAGGTAAACCCACCTTCAATGCCGCCGTCTTTCAAGTCACCCTGGTTTGTTTTGAGGCGCTGCAGGCGTGGGGACGTCAGCGGGGTGAGGGGTTTGGTTTGCAGCAGCTTTTCGTCGTCGGGCAGCGGGGGGGCGTCTTGGATGGAGTGGCGTTGGATGTGGCCCTGGGGCGCGGTTCCTGGCGTGGTGCGCTGGAGGATGGTTTGTAAGGAGGTGTGCGCCAGGTTTGTGGGCGTGGCGGGGGCGTGTTGGTTGTGGGTTAGCTGCCCCAGGGCGTGGTTGCCAATAGCGCGTTGCAGCTGCCGGGCGGCCGCAGGGGAGATGTCGCCAGCGTCAATAGCCGTTTGTTCCAGCAGCAGGGGGGAGATGGGGCGTGTGGTGGACACGGCCGTTTGCCTGGGCGCAGCAGTCGGTGTAGCCGAACGGTTGACGCGCTGTGGCGTCTGTTTACTGTGGCGCATAGGTTGAACTCCTTCTTTAACATCCCTTTTTGTCAGGTCTTTACCTGCCTAGAAGTTCAACTTCTCCGCAGAAGTTGAACTTCTTCCGTAACTTTAGCCCGCCCCACCGCCGCCTTGTTGCACCACATGGGTTAACTCGTGCGCTAATAATTCCTGCCCACTTGAATTGTCCGGGTTATATTCTCCTTGCCGGAAAAAGACGTCTTGCCCGGTGGTGAAGGCGCGCGCTTGCAGCGAACGGTTGAGCGTGTCGGCTTGCCCACCGGTGTGAATTTTGACGCCGCTGAAGTCCGCGCCAAAGGCATTTTCCATAGGGGCGCGCACGTTATCGGGCATGGGCTGCCCACCGACCCTGGCGCTTTGCACCGCGGTTTCGATGCCGTCGTCTAGTTCACCCCCATCTACCATTGGGTCGTGTTTCGCTTGTAGTTCTTCTTCCTCCTGCCGCTGCGCCAGAGGTTTCATTTGCAGTTCTTCTTCCTCTTCCCGCTGCAACGGTTTCATTTGCAACTCTTCTTCCTCTTGCCGCTGCGCTAGAGGTTTCATTTGCAACTCTTCTTCCTCTTGTCGCTGTGCCAGAGGTTTCATCTGCAATTCCTCTTCTTCCTGCCGTTGCATGGCGGAGATGGCAGGCAGGGGTTTCATTTGCAGTTCTTCTTCCTCTTGCCGCTGCGCCAGAGGTTTCATTTGCAGTTCCTCCTCTTCCTGGCGCTGGCCGGTGGGCTGGGGGTTGGCGCCGATTTGGGTGACGACCTGTTTGGCGACGGTATCTGCTTCTTGCTCGTATGAGTCGCCGACGGGGCCGAGGGTCATTTTGCGTTGGATGCGCAAACGGCCGATCGCCTGATTACCGATGGCGCGTTGCAGTTGGGCGGCGTCGTTGAGGGTGTTCGTGGGGGCCGACGGCCGTTCCCGATCCTCTTCTTGCTTCTGCACTATCATTTTTTGCGGCTGTTTTTTGTTATCTGGATGAGTAAATTCTGCCATCTTTCACTCCTTCGTACATGTAGGGCGATTTTCCCAAATCGCCTGTCCGATTTTGGAAAATCGGGCTACGGTGACGCGCCCTTTCATTCATTTTGCCGGTTTAATACAATGTAATCTGGTTGATATTTAATCGGGACGGTTGTTTGTCGAATCCAGAACTTTGGATGACGACATGATCGCCGACATCGGGCAATTTCTCTATATGCTGCAATAAATCCTTTTCATGACCCTGGGCTTGAATTTCTGGCCCCACGGTAACGCCAAAGCCACCATCATCTACGGATTCAACTTTTAAGCGTAGATGAATCATGTATTTAGGGTTTTTGCCGCTTTTATCAATATCTAGCCTTGAAATAGCTACCACTTCACCTTTGACGGTTAACTGCCACCCTTTTTCTACAGTGGATGCGGCTTGATTTTTCTGTTTTTGACCAAATAGTTTTTTGAACATAGCTTAATTCTTCTTATTAGGTTCTTCAATACCCTCAACACGAGTTCTGGTTCCAGAGACATCCGTAAGTTCTGTTGTTCCTTTCCCTTTTTCGTGGTTTTTCTTGATGGAATCGTATAAGGCATTTGGGTAACAAATGCCCAGTGTACTTGATTGGGGTGGGGTCAGACCGGCCGCTTCGGCTGCTTCCTTGGCAAATGTGGTGCAGTTATAGAAGAAGACAGAGTATTGAGCGTTTCGCTTCGATTCTGCATAATCAATGACTTGATCGGCCTGGTGGCGCGTGATGTCATAGATTTGGGTTGCCCGGGGTTGGTGCATGATGTCAGGATGCAACATTTGCCCCGGCACGTATGATTGGAACGGGTTGGATGAGTACCCTACTCTATCATCAGCTTCCTGCCATTCATTGGTGAGTGGATCATAATCCCGGAACATTCTGGGCCAGAATCCGAATGGATCTTCTCCCTTTTCCAAGAAAGGCTTATGTTTTTCATGGATATTTTCAGGTACAGCCTTTGGGTCTTTCCAGTGCAGAGACACCCAGGTATGCCCCACAGCGCCTTCCTTCAATTCACGAATTCCCATAGCATCGGCCTCGATATCGGCGTGAATTTTTAAGAGAGCGGGTTTGTTATTTACCTCTATGTCGTCCTGGCGTTGTATGCCGGATATTGGCTGGCGTTGTGCATTTACGCTTGCCTGGGGCGCAGCGCCTTGTTGGATAGTGTGGGTTAGTTCATGCGCCAGCAGTTCCTGACCTTGTGTGCTGTCAGGGTTGTATTGACCGTCGCGGAAGAAGACATCTTGCCCGGTGGTGAAGGCGCGCGCTTGCAGCGAGCGGTTGAGCGTGTCGGCCTGCCCGCCGGTGTGAATTTTGACGCCGCTAAAGTCAGCGCCAAAGGCGTGTTCCATGGGGGAGCGCACGTTGTCGGGCAGCGGTTGGCCACCGGCTCTGGCGCTTTGTAGGGAGCTTTCGATGCTGCCATCCAGCTCACCGCCAGCGCGCATGGGGTCCCGTTTGGCTTGCAGTTCTTCTTCCTCTTGCCGCTGCGCCAGCGGCTTCAGTTGCACTTCTTCTTCCTCTTGTCGCTGCGCCAGAGGTTTCATCTGTAATTCTTCTTCCTGCCGCTGAATGGTGGAAATGGCAGGCAGGGGTTTCATTTGCAGTTCTTCTTCCTCTTGCCGCTGCGCCAACGGCTTCATCTGCACATCTTCCTCTTCCTGGCGTTGGGTGGCGGGCTGTGGGCTGTCGCCGATTTGCGTGACTACCTGTTTGGCGACGGTGTCTGCTTCTTGCTCGTAGGCGTCGCCGACGGGGCCGAGGGTCATTTTACGTTGGATGAGCAAACGGCCGATCGCCTGATTGCCAAGCGTGCGTTGTAGATGCGTGACGGGATCGCGCGTGTACTGTTTGCGCCGGACGGGTTGGTTAACGGCCGTTGCTGATTGCCGTGGCTTCTGTAATAAATTCTTCTGTTTGCTCATCATTCATCTATCTCCACGCACTGTTCTCAATTTGCCGGGGGCAACGACCCTCGTCATGCCAGGCAAATAAACACCCTAATCCAACAGCGGATCTCCCCAATCCGTCCGAATGCCAAAGCTGACCGTCGCCTCCGGTTGATCGGGGACTTCAGTTTTCTGCAGTGCTTCGAGCAACAACCACGCTTCCGTGTGGCGTAAGGGGGATTCGTCATCGGTAAACATCTCGTGGTAGAGCGCTTCCGCGTCGGCATAATGTTTTAAGAAAGGCTTGCGCAGTCTCAAAATAATATCAACCGGCGTATCACTGTCCCATCCCGGTGGGCTATCCACTTCATCAACATGAAAGGCGCCCGTTTCAAGAACACGTTGGGCAGTCGCGGCCGAAATTTGCCCGCGCAGGTCAACATTGCGTCCAGCGTCAAGAATCAGCACACGCACCTCAATTAACCCCGCTGCCAGCGAACGTAATGTTACCGTATAGTCAAGCGTAAAGCGGACATCATCTTTGTCCATAGATTCCTTTTACTTCTTCTTTGGCGCGCGCAGCCCAATCGCTTCGGCCACAAAGCCACCACTTTCATAGCCCAGAGCCAAAATACGTTTTCCTTTCGCCGCCGATACCGACAACCCAACACTGCCAAGCCCCACCGAAACGTCAATCCCTTTGCTATCCCGAATCTCAAAGCGGAAGACGCCCTTGCCCCCCGATTTGCCAAAGATAATGGCCACCTGAATCGTCGAGGTCGTCAACATACCCGGCGCCGCATCCGGCGTACCGCTGGCGCCAATGCCCATATCGAATTTTGAGCCATCAACGGTCCATAGTTCAGCCAGGCTGCTCGTAATCTGGTTTTCTAATCCGGCATTGGCGATCTGAGTAATATCGGCCATGATGTCAATGCCGGGGCCGGCTTTCTTCTTCTGGGCAATCGCTACCAGGTTTTGTGAAACGTTGAGCGCGCCGGTGACGATCCCGGAAGCGATCTTTTCCATGGCGCTCAAAGGATCCTGGCTGGTGCTGATCGCGGCCGAAATCTCAACACCCCAGTTATCTGCGGCCACATTTTGGTCAAAATCATTTTCCATGCTCAGGCTGCCGGCGAAGGAGACGCCCTGGCCGAGTATCTTGACGTCAACGGAGGCAGACACGCCAAAAGAGGACGTGGTGCGCCCTTTGGCTCGCTTGCGGCGTTCGCGAGCTTGCGCCGCCCCTGTGACAGGTTTGCCAAACCGGTCTTCACCAAGCGATGCAGCCAGGGCCGCCGCATCATATCGTTTGAACACCTCGCCGCCCAGCCCCAACTCCGCGCTGAAAACGTCCTTGACGCCAAGTCCAGCGCTGCCGCTGAGCGACCCGCCAATATCGGCAAACGCATTCTTGCTCTCTGCATTCCCGCCTTCCGATTCCTTGAAGACCTGTTCTTCAATGGCCGCCGCCCATATCTCGGCGCGTTCTTCTGCGCTGAGTTTGGAGCCTTTACCGCCCCCTGCCCACCAGTTGCCAAACTCGTTTTTAATGCCGGAGGCGGCCCGATAACCCCCGTAGGACAGCGCCTTCATGGTCGCGGCCGTGCCCTGATCAGACCCGGCCCTGATAAAGAACCCGATTGCTGCTTCGGCTTTGAGGCCAAAGGTTTCGGCGCCGGCGCCGACAGAGAATTGAGCCATCACTTCCAGCCGTTTGGGGTTGCCCAGGGTTGTCACCCCGCTTGTGCTGAAACCGGTGATGCCCCGGCCAGCTTTGCCCATCAGTTTCAAGACGACATAGCTGATACCGTCGCTTGTGGGAATTTGTAGAGAAATGTCGAGTGAAACCTGCTCACCCGGCAGAGGAATGAGTTGATCAAGAATTTTGCCGACAATACCCAGACCTTCATCTGTGGTATTGCATTTTATGGCTTGTTGCACGGACTTCATGCCGACATCGCTGGACTCTTCGGCAACCATCGAAGCGATCTGTTGTTGCGCTTCGGCGGATTGCACTTGTTGGTCTTTGGTCGGCTTTAACACTTCGTTCTTGGCGGCTCGGGCCAGGTCGAGGTGTGTTTCGACCTGGGCGTCAACGGCTTTGGCGACGGCTTTGGCGGCGGCTTTGCTGGCGTCTTTCCAGGTTGACTCTTTTGGATTCTCTTTGTAGACGTTCCAGGCGGCGGTGATGGCGGCTTCGCTTGCTTCGGCGATGATCGCGTCGTCGGCCCAGGCGCGGCTGATCCAATCCTCGGCAATTTTTTGCATTCGGGCGTCAACGGCTTTTTTGGCTTTGGCGTAAGCTGTGTTTTTGGCGACAACTTCGATGTGCTGCTTCATGGCCGGGCCGATTTCTTGCTCAGCGTCGTCAAAGATGTCGCCTTGTTGCACGATTGCGCTGATGTCGCTCCATGCTTGTGTGCGGGCGGCGCTTTTCATCTTGGCGCGAAAGGCCCTTACTTCTTTGGAACGCCAGAAGTGCGCTCCCCCTTTACCGAGACCCTCTGCCAGGTAGTTGAGGACTTTTAATTTGCCATCGGCCACCAGTTTGGGGACGACGGCCGTTGCGATGGTATCAAGCTGGCCTTGATGATCGGATCGCTTGAGGATTTGCGCCGGAGGTGGGGCGCTTTTGCTTTTTCCCCAAAAGCGTTGGATGGCCGTATGTTGGAGATCGTCGCTGAAGCGGAAGAAGACGTCTGGCCCGGTGGTGATGGGGTGGGCGCTTTGGACGCGGTTGGGGGTGTCTGTCTGCCTGTGGGCAGGGGCGTTTATACCAGGAACGCCATTTGGTGAGGGCGCAGGTTTCGGTTGGGTTAGCAAACGGCCGACAGTGTGGTTGCCAAGCGTGTGTTGCAAGGTTTGGGCGGCGATGGGCGTTACCGTAGTTATCGTGTGGGTATTGGCATAGGCGCGCTGCAAAACGGAGATGGGGGCAACGGCCGTTTCCTCTATTCCGGTTCGTTGTGCAACAGGTTTGGCTTGTGGTTGTTTAGTTGTCTGAGCGCTTTGCGCCTGCTTTTCTTTGCCCATCACGTACCTTATTATCGCTGCAAATCTCGCTCATTCACCAGACGTCCCATTTTTTGCATCTCGCGCCGTGCGCCGTGCAGCAGGTGCGCCATCGTCACCATCTGCCCATTGTTCGCGGCGAGGAAGGTCGCCGTCACAATAATATTGCGGATGTTCCCCCCGGCGATCTCAAACCGCTCGGCCATGAATTCCAGGTCCAGGTCGGGCGCGCGCGGTGTCTCTGGCGGGAAGAGCGCCTGCCAGATGCGCAGCCGATCCGCAGTCCTGGGGAAAGGGAAATCTATGCCAAACTGCAAGCGGCGCATGAACGCTTCATCCAGATTGGCACGCAGGTTAGTCGCCAGAATGGTGACGCCATCATATGCTTCCATGCGCTGCAACAGGTAGCTAATTTCAATGTTAGCGTAGCGGTCGTGGGCGTCGCGCACTTCGGAGCGTTTGCCGAAAATGGCGTCTGCCTCGTCGAAGAAGAGAATGGCGTTGCTGCTTTCCGCTTCGCTGAAGATGCGCTCCAGATTCTTTTCCGTCTCGCCAATGTATTTGCTGACCATGCTGGAGAGGTCAATTTTGTACAAATCCAGCCCCAATTCGCCGGCCAGAATTTGCGCGGCCAGGGTTTTGCCGGTGCCGGGGGGTCCGTAGAAGAGGGAGGTGACGCCCGCGCTGGAGGCCAGTTTTTTGCCGACGCCCCATGTTTGCAACACGAGGGGGCGGCTGCGCACGGTGTCCACCATTTCGCGCAAAAACTGGATCTGGTCGTCGGGCAAAATGAGGTCGTCCCAGGTGTAGCGGGGGGTGATTTTGCGCGCCAGGCTTTCCAGACGGGGGTTGGAATGGGCGCGGGCAGCGGCGAAGAGGTCTGGCGGGATGATGGCACGGCCGTTTTGCCCGGCCAGGTCGTGCGCGCTGCTGACGACATCGCGGAGTTGTGCTGTGGTGAGAATGAACTGCCCGGCGAGTGCGGTCAGGGTGGAGTTGTCTACGGCTGCTTTGTCAGGCTCAGCGCCGGCCGTTTTTTCCGTCAAAAAATGCGTCAGCAGTCGTTCGCGTTGGGGCGTATCCGGCGTGGGGAATGCCAGCCAGCGCAGGCGCCGCTGCCGCGCCACATCACGGGGGCGCCATAGTTTTTCCCCGGCAATGATGAGCAAGCCAGGGTAATTGAACAGCATGGTGAGCAGAGCGGGCGGGGGCGCGTCTTCGAGCAGACAGCTATCCCAGCCGGTGATGGTGGGCAGCGCGCCGGTTAGCTGTGCGTCGCGCAGCAGCAGCCGCAGCGCATCGGCGGCTGGCTGCCCGACCTGGGCGGCCGTATCGAGATTGAGTGTGAGGAGTGGCTGCCCCAGGCTTTGCGCCAGCAGTGCGGCTGCCTGCTGTTGTACGAGTATGTCTGTGCCATGAAAGACCCATACACCGTCTTGTCCCACGCCGTTTGCCAGTTTTTCCACCATGCCGGGCGGCAGTAAGGTGGGGTCGGGCTGTGGGGCGGGCTGGTAGGTCAGGCACGTTTTCAGCAGGGCGTGGGGACGATATTGCCCTAACAGCAGCCAGGAAGCCAGCCCATCGTCGGGGGCTAACTGCTGGTTGATGGGAAACGGCCGTTCGCCGCCCGCTTCTGGTAATCTTTCTAACAAATGATGCCGCAGCAAAGGAGCATCATCGGCAAAGTGGGACAGCAGCGCCAGCCGTTCGGGGCCAGGGCCGGCGAGTAAATCGAGGATAAGCTGGGGTGACGGCCGTTTGCGCGTCAGGTCGTCTTGCAAAAAGCCGTAAATCTTCGCGTAGCGAGTGTCCAACAAGGGCGCTAAACAGATGAGAAACACGTCTAGGGCGAAGCGGTCTAGCCCCATCAGCCGGGCTAAGGCGACCAGTCGCAATGGTTTGCCAGCCGCCTCGGCGCGATTGACTAACGTGGCGATGTCTCGTTCGACCTGGGGCAGGGCGTCGGTGTAATGCCCTTCAATGGCTTCATCGAGCGCATAATCGCCGGCGCCAAACGGCCGTTGCAACAGCGCATACGCCTGTGTTTCTGAGAGGTGATACAAATTCAACACAGCGCCATCGCCCTCGCCAACGGCCGCCTGACGTCCCTGGCGCTGTATTTGCCGGTGCAGCAAAATATCCAGGCGGGACATTTCCAACTGGAGATGTTGGAAGCTGGCGTCGGGCATCGGGCGCTGCGTATGTTGAGAGGCGTCACTTGTTTGTGTCATACTGATTACTGTTCACCGATTACCGATCACCGTTCACCCCTTCCTGATGCCCATTCACGGCCGGTTGCAGTGTCAGGGTGGTGGTTTTGCCGATGCGGATACGGTCGCCATGATTCATGGCAAGTTGGAAAGGCGTGTTGGGTTCGATTTTGCTTTCGTTGACGAAGGTGCCATTGCGACTGTGATTGTCTTCGAGGTAGAAACGGCCGTCTACCCAGGTGATCTGGGCATGTTTGCGCGAAATATGCTGATCGCCGACAATGTTCAGGTCACAATCGGAGCGGCCAATGGTGTACGGGAAATGGGTCACTTTAAGCCCTTCGGCGTTGACAATAGCAGCGTCTAAGGATTCTAGAATGTGTACTTGAAGCGTTTGCATGTCAAGCGATGTTTCCTGCGCCTGGGCTTGGGCTGCTTTGCGCGCGTGGCGGCGATAACGGCTGTGCTCGCTGAGTCGGCCGCTAACAAAGCCCAACAGCCAGGCTAACAAAGTGGCGAGCAGCAGCGCCAGCAGTCCAACCAGGTAGAGGATGGGGTTGGCTTGCAGCGCTTCCCAGGCGCGTACCGGCACGTTGGTGGGGCGGGTGTAGTCAAAGCGATATTCGGCCGTTGCCAGGCGGGTTCCCGTTTCGTTGAGGGCGTGGATAACGGCCGTGTATGCCCCCGATTCGGCGACAAAGGGCAGCTGCGCTGTGTTGTCTGTTTGCAGCAGCAGCGTGAACGCCTGCACGCGCTGGTTGCTGCTGTTCAGAAAATAGCCATCATACTGCGCTATTTGCGCCCCGTTTTCCAGAAAAAGGGATAGGGTAAGCTGCGCCGGCTCATCCTCTATCTGTCCGGTGCGCCAATTGAGCTGCGGCTCGTCGTCGCTGATGGTGATGGCGTCAATGCGGACGACGAGTGGTGGCGGCGGCGGTTCGTGCCGGAATGGATACTCGGCGATCACCTCTTCCCCGTCGCCCGACGTCCCGTCGCCCGACGCCTCATTAACAATGGGTTTGCCGTCAGCGTCTAATGGATACACGCGGGCGACGTAGGTGCGGTCCGCTTGCAGCAGGCGGGCGTCCAGGACCATGCGTTCCGTTTCCCAACTGATCGGCTGTGGAGGGGTGCGGGTGATTTGTTGGTTGTTGGCAGCGTCTATGATTTCGGCGCTGAGGGCGACGACGCGGGCGTGACCGCTGAGGGTGACGTCGAAGAAGTAGCTGTTGCTGCCGGCGTCGTACATGAAGTTGCGAATAACGGCCGTGACCGCTGGCGGCGGCGTCACGTAACTGCGTTCAGAAATGAAGGTGAGCGGCGCGGGCGGCGGCGACTGCCCATCAGTTAAGGTCAGCAGCAGCGCGCCCCGCTGTTGTCCTTGTGTCGGATAGAGGTTGGCCGTGGCCTGCCATTGGCTGTTCATGTCGTTGTAGATAGTTTCAAAAAACCTCTCCGGGATGTTGTCGCCGGCGCCATCATGGAACTGGCCGCTGCTGGCGTCGGCGATGCCGCGCAGCACGTCCAGATTAAGCTGCCTGAACGTGCGGGCAACCCCGATGGGGTAGATACGTGGCGGCTGTCGCCGGCTGCTGATGAGGGCGAGCAGTTGTTCGTAGTTGTTCTGGCTGCACGCGTCGCCTGCCCCTTGCCGCCGTTCGTCATGGCCGTCGCTGAACAGGACAATGGCCTGGCGCGGCGTGTCTTGGGCAACCTGGGTGATGGATTGGATGGTGGTGTAGAGACCATCGTAGAAGCAGGTGCCTTTGTCGCTGGCGCTGATCTGGTCAATGGCGTTGAGGGCGTCTGCGATGTCGTTGGTAAAGGTTTGCTGCAGCGTAATGACTTCATCGAACTGGATGATGGCGAATTGCGTCTCTGGTGGCGCAGCGGCGATCATCTCAATGGCCGCCTGTTTCATGCCCGGCAGCAGATTTTTCATGCTGCCGCTGCTGTCGAAGAGGAGGGCGACGTAGAGGGGGGGGCGGGAAACGGCCGCGTCATACGTGTCGCCGCTTTCGAGCAAAAATTTAGCGGACTGCACCTGGGCCTGGGGGTTGGGACGGCCGTTGCTGTCCTGCAAGCTGAAGTACACGTCCAACGTGAGGGCGGTTGAGCCGGCTGTGGTTTGCGCGCCGGTGATCAGGGCGGTCAGGGTTGACTGCGCCTGCGCGGCCCCGGCGATGAGCCAGAGCAGGCAGAGGCCGCAGAAGGTGAGGATGCCCGGCCGGAAGCGGCGCGGCGGTATGTTCGATTGTGTGGTTGGCGTGTCCTGTGTTCTCATTGTTTGTTGTTTTAGATTGGTTCAATCTCCAAGTCTGTTTTAGATTGGTTCAATCATAGAGATTGAACCAATCTGGCCTAATCATTATCCGTAATATTGACGGTGACGTTGGTGATGGGGATGCTATTGTAGTTGTCGTCACCACTGAGCGCGGAATGGACGATTTGCGCAACGTGGGGTCCTTCCACGATGACGTCATCCACCGCAATCACCGTAATGGTTTGCGCCACATTCCAATTGGCCGGTGTAAAGGTGATATTCGCAATCCCTTGGACTTGCGTACCGGTGTTGAAGCTGATGGTAACATTGGCGGTGGGCTGGCTGGTGAGGACGATGGTGTAGCTGCTGTTCGGCCCGCCTTCGGTAACGTTGACGGTTGTCGGCGCTACGGTGACGCCGGCGTTGTCGTTGTCGGTGATGTTGACGGTGACGTTGGGAATGGTAATGCCGTTGTAGTTGGCGTCGCTGCTGGTGGCGGTATGGATGATTTGCCCGACGTGCGGCCCTTCGGCCACGGCGTCGTTTACGGCGCTGACGGTGATGGTTTGTGCGGTGTTCCAGTTGGCCGGAGTAAAGGTGATATTGGCGATGGCCTGAAGCTGCGAGCCGGCGTTGAAACTGATGGTGACGTTGCCGGTAGGCTGGCTGGTGAGGACGAGAGTGTAGGTGTCGGTGGCCCCCCCTTCGGTGACATTGGTGCTGCCACCGCTTTCGACCAACGTCACGCCGGCGTTGTCGTTATCGGTGATATTAACGGTGACGTTGGAAATGGCAATACCGTTGTAGTTGGCGTCGCTGCTGGCAGCGGTATGGATGATTAGCCCGATGTGGTTCCCTTCGGCTACGGCGTCGTCTACGGCAAAGACGGTGACGATTTGCGCCACATTCCAATTGCCCGGCGTGAAGGTGAGATTGGCAATCGCCTGAATTTGGGCGCCGGTGTTGAAGCTGATGGTGACGTTGCCGGTGGGTTCGCTGGTGAGGACGACGGTGTAAGAGTCGCTTGCGCCGCCCTCGGTGACGTTGGTGCTGCCACCCGATTCAACAATGGTGACGGCAGGGACATCGTTGTCGGTGATGGCGACGGTGATGTTGGGCACGGCGAGGCCGTTGTAATTTACGTCGCCGCTGGTAACGGTGTGGATAATTGTGCCGGTGTGGTTGCCTTCGTTGATGGCGTCGTCTATGGCCTGGACGACGACGGTTTGTGGCGTATTCCAATTGCCAGGATTGAAGGAGATGTTGGCAATGGGCTGTAATTGGGAACCGGTGTTGAAGCTGATGGTGACGAGCGACGCCGGCCGTGTATTCAGTACCAGGGTGTAGGTGTCGGTCGCGCCGCCTTCGGTAACGGCCGTGCTGCCACCACTTTCCACAATCGTCACACCGGGGATATCATTGTCGGTAATGGCGACGGTGATGTTGGGCACAGCCATGCCATTGTAGTTGCTATCGCCGCTGGCGACGGTATGGGCAATCGTACCGTTGTGGTTGCCTTCGGCGTCGGGGTCATCTACGGCAATGACGGTGATGGTTTGGGGCGTATTCCAGTTGGCGGGGGTGAAGGTGGCATTGGGGATGGCCTGAATCTGTGTGCCGGTGTTGAAGCTGATGACGACGTTGCCGGTGGGTTGGGTATTGAGTACCAGGGTGTAGGTGTCGTTGGGGCCGCCTTCGGTAACGGCCGTGTTTCCCCCCGATTCGACGACGGTGATGCCGCCGGTATCGTTGTCGGTGATGTTGACGGTCAGGTTGGGGATAGCGACGGCGGCGTATTTGCTGTCTGTGGTGTTGATGGCGTGGATGATTGTGCCGGTGTGGGGGCTGGTTTCATCTACGTTATCGTCCACGGCGGCCACCGTAACGGTCCGCGTGATGTGCCAGTTAGCCGGGGTGAAGGTGATGCTGGTAATCGGTTGCAACTGCGTGCCGGGATTGAACTGAATAGTGACGTTCGCCTCCGGCTGTGTGTCTAAGACCAGTGTGTAAGTGTCGGTGTCGCCATCTTCGCTGACGTCGGTACTGCCGCCCGTTTGCGTGAGGGTGACGCCGGCGATGTCGTTGTCGGTGATGGTCGCCGTCACATCCGGGATGGTAAACCCATTGTAACCAGGGTCGGAGCTGCTGACGCTGTGGAGGATCACGCCGGTATGTTCTCCCTCATCCACATCGTCATCTATGGCCTGTACATTGATTGTTTGGGCTGTATTCCAGTTGCCTGGGGTGAAAATGGCATTGCCGATGGTTTGCAGCTGATCGCCGGTATTGAAGCTGATCGTCACGTTGCCGTTGGGGCGGCTGGTGAGGACAAGCGTATAGCTGGAACCTGCGCCGCCTTCGGTCACGTTGATTGCCGTGGGCGTGGGTATGATGCCGACATTGTCGTTATCGGTAATGGTGACGGTGACGTTGGGAACCGCTCTGGCGCTGTAGTTGGGGTCGGCGCTGATGACGGTATGGCTGATCACGCCGGTATGCGTCCCTTCGGCTACGTCGTCGTCAACGGCCCTGACGGTGATGGTTTGCGGGTTGTTCCAATTAGCAGGGATGATGACGAGGGGATCCATTGGCTCGATCTGGGCGCCGGTATTGAAATTGATGGTGACGGTGGCCGTCGGTCTGCTGGTGAGAACCAGGTTGTAATTGGCATTGGGGCCGCCTTCGCCGACAGTGACGCCTCCTTCTGGCGTGAGGGTGATCCCGGCGGTGTCATTGTCGGTAATGGTGATGATGGCGCTGGCATTGGCGATAGTCGCGTTGCTGGCGACAGACAGGGTGACGCGGAAAGTCTCGTTGTTCTCGTCAAAATCATCTTCTAAAATGCGGATGGGAATGGCGCGGGTGGCGTCCGTTTCATTGGCCAGCCAGGTGAGCGTGCCGCTATCAATGCTGTAATCGCTGCCCCCTGTGGCCGAACCGGTGTCTACGGTGGCCCACTGCACGGTGACGCCATTGTGATGGCCGCCATTCATCTGCACGGTCAGGGTGATGGTTCCCGCATTTTCGCCGACGGTGCGGTTGGCGCTGATCGCCAGGGTGGGGATGGTGTCGTTGTCGGTGATGGTGACGACGCCTGTCCCATCGCCAATTTCGGCGTTTTGTGGGTTAGACAAAACAACGTTGAAGGTTTCATTTGTCTCAAAAATATTGTCGTTGATAATCGTCACCAAAAAGGTGCGCGTTGCGTCTACCTCATTTGGCTCCCAGGTTAGCGTGCCATCGGTGGGGATGTAGTCGCTGTTGGGGGTGGCCGACCCGGTGCTGGCTGTGTTGTAAGCGACTGTGACGCCCTCGCTGCTGCCGCCCGAGAGGCTGACGGTGACGATGACGCTGTTATCTGCTTCGCTGGCCGAGACATCGGCGACGTTCAGAACGGGTAAATTATCGTTGTCGAGGATGGTGACGGTTGCTTCGGGATCGTCCAGACGCGCGTTTTGCGGGTTAGAGAGGACGACGCGGAAGGTTTCGGCGGGTTCGTCTATCTTATCTTCGAGAATGGAAACGGCAAACGTGCGTGTTCCGGTTTCGTCTGGCCCCCAGGATAAGGGGGCGGGGGTGTTGAGCGGCACGTAATCTGCGCCGGCCGTGGCGGAGTTTTGATTGTTGGCGGTGGCGTAATCTACCGAGGCCCCCAGGCTGCTGCCCCCGGTGAGGATGACGGTGATGACGGCCGTTTGCGCGGATTCATCTACGGTGACGTCGGCGACGGTGATGCCGGGCAGAGTATCATTATCGGTAATGGTGATGGTTGCCTCGGCATCGCGGATACTCCCGTTTATGGGGTTGGAAAGCAACACTTTGAAAGTTTCGTCTGTTGGCTCGTGAATGTTGTCTTCGATAATGGGCACGGCGAAGGTTTGTACGCCGGTTTCGCCCGCTTTCCAGGTAAGGGATCCGGTAACGGCCGTGTAATCTCGGCCGGCGCGCGCCGTGCCATCGGCGGTAGTGTAGGTGACGGTAACGTCCTGCCCGCTGAGGCCCTCCATGACCACCGTGATGGCCGCGCTGCCTCCGGCCACGCTTTCGGGCACGGTCATGTCGGCAATGGAAATGGTTGGCGGGTTGTCATTGTCGGTAATAGTGGCCGTCGCTTCGTTGACGCTGAGGGTGGCGTTGCTGGGGTTGGACAAGGTTAAAGTAAATTTCTCGTCAGGTTCGTCTATGATGTCTTCAAGGATGGTGACGTCAATGGTTTTGTCGCCACTTTCACCTGCTTTCCAGGTGAGCGTGCCGTTGGTGGGGGTGAAATCGGCGCCGGCCGTGGCCGTGCCGCTGTTGGTGGCGTAAGTGACGGTGACATCGGCGGCGCTTTTACCGGTGAGGGTGGCGCTAAAGGTCGCTTTGCCGGCGGCTTCGGTGACGGTGACGTTGGCAATGGCGATGGTAGGCGCGTCGTCGTTGTCGGTGATGGTGACTTGCGCCGTGCCCGTTTCGATGATCCCGTTTTGCGCGTTGGCGAGGGTGACGGTGAAGGTTTCATCCGGTTCGTCGGCGTCGTCGTCTATGATTGGCACGCTGAAGGTTTTGTCGCCGCTTTCGCCGGGGGACCAGGTGATGCTGCCTTTGCTGGCGGTGTAATCTTTGTCTTTAACGGCCGTGCCGTCAGCGGTACTCACGTCCACGGTGACGGGGGTGTTGCTGACGCCGTTCATGGTGACGACGACGGCCGCCGCGCCCACGCCTTCGTTAACCGTCAACTCAGAGATGACCAGGCGCGGGGTATCGTCTACGTCCGCAACGGTGATGGTGAATTGTTTGCTGAACGTGCCGCCAAAGCCGTTGTCTACCTGGATGCCGACGGTGTACCGGTTTTTCGTCTCGAAGTCGAAGGCGACGGCCGTTTTCAGTTCATTGCGGCTGATCAAAAAGGCGCTGGTGTCTCCTGAGGTCAGCGTATAGACGTAATTGATCTTCACCGGCTGCTGCAAAGCGGCGCCGCCGGTGCGCGCGGCTACCTTGTGGTTGGGAAGGGCGCTCTCTTCGGCGATGATGGCCGTGAAAAAGCCAATGGTTGTGCCAATAGGGCTGTTTTCGGTGATTGTGTTGACGTCTAAGAGAATGTCTATGGGTGGCAGAACCTGCGCGTTGGCCTGTTCTTGCGCTTCGGTCAACTGCTCCAGGGCGGTGGAGGCATCCCCCTGCGCTTGCGCCACTTCGGCTTGCGCGCTGTTCAATTCCGACTGTAACTGGTTCAACTGCGCCAGCAGCGCCGCATCTTCTGGCGCAGTGGCGATTTGCTGCAGCAAGGCGTCAATTTGCTCCTGGATGCCGTCAACCCGACTCTGCGCTAACAGCAGTTCTTCATCTTTTTTGGCCGTTTCTTCTTCTAATTCGGCGACCTTTGCCGCGTTAGCCGCTTGAATCTGGCGGTAGCCTACAAAGCCAATCAACCCCAGGAACAGCAGGGTAAAGAGAAACAGGAATAAGACACGCCGCGAAATACGTGGTTGGATTTCGATTTGTCCTTCTAAGGTTTGCCAATCTTCAGCGCTGCCAATGCGGACGCGAATTTTGAAGGGGAAGGCGCGCTCTGGTGCGCGCAGCCAGGGCTTTTTACGCGCGCCCACGCGATAAGTGATCATACCGGCAGTTCCGGCCGGTATACGCACTTCTTGCCGCTGCTCGTCAAAGGCAACGAGGGTGGCGTTTTGTGGCTCATCAAACCGGAAGGCAAGCGCATCGCTTTCATCCAGGCCGACAATTTCATATTTATTGTCTACGTTGCTGCGGTCGCGGATGGTGAGACGGCATTCTGTTTTTTCTTGCAGCCGTGTGGGGTGCATGTCCAGGGCAAAGCCGGCGAAGGGGGCGACGTGAACGGTGATTCGGTCGGTGGCGATTTCCGTGACGTCGGCGACGGCCGTTACCTGGCAGACGTGTGCGCCGGCAAGGACGCTCTCGTTTTCTGGTGGGCGGATGTTGATCTGCACCGTTTTCGATTCGTCGGGCATGAGCTTGACGGCCGTTTCCGTCAGCGTGATCCAGGTGGGTGGCTGCTCATTTTCGGTCAGATAGAGATCGATATCCTCAACGGTGCTGCCATGGTTGGTGATGGTGACGGGCATAAAGGCTTCCTGACCAGGGATGACCTCTATTTTCTCGCGGGCAAATTTGACGCCCAGGATAGCGCTGCCGCTTGCGCGGGGCGCAGCGGTGAGGATGGCGGCTGTACCGGCGGCGGCGGCCCCCCCGGCAGCGGCCACTGCCGCGACCTGGCTGCCGGGTTGGTGTTTGCCATTGGTTGGTGGCGGGGACGCCGGGACGCCGGCCGCTACTTTGCCGGCCGCTACCCTGAGTGCCTGCCGCTGCCCGCCAAATGGCTGCCACTGCATGGCATAGGAGCCAATGCGCAAGGTTTGGTGTGGCTGCCAGGGCAGCGGCTGGTCAAACTGGAGCTGCACATGGTCCAGATAAGCGCCATTGGTGCTGCCCAGGTCACGCACCTGCCAGCCATCGGCGGTGCGTTCCAACAGGGCGTGCTGCCCGGAAACGCTTTTGTCATCTAGAACGATGTCATTGTGGGCGTAACGGCCGATGGTCAGCGTATCTTTAACCAGGGGGGCAATGCGCGCTTCTTCCCATTGGTGGGCGATGAACAGTCGGTAGAACCCTTCAGACGTCCAGGTTTGCTGCACGTCAATGCGATTGCGCATGTCAATGCCGGCGACCCATCGTTTTTCGATCCATTGAGTGACAACGCGCTCGTCTAGTTCATGGGCAGCCTGGGCAGTCACCGTTTGTTTGCTCAAATCTACCTGGCGCAGGGCCAGGACCATTTCCGTGGCTGTCTGGTAGCGTTCTTCCGGCCGTTTGGATAGGCTCTTGAGGATGATCCGTTCGACGGCTTCGGGTATGTCTGGGTTGAGGAAGTGGGGGGGGATGGGTGCTTCTTCCAGGTGTTTGACGATGTCGGCCGGCGCTTCGATTTTGAAGGGAAGCTGCCCGGTGGTCAGTTGGTAGAGCAGGATGCCGAGGGAGTAGATGTCGGAACGGCCGTCTAAACGCAAATTGGCGCATTGTTCCGGTGACATATAGGGCAGCGATCCCATAAATGGATTGGTGCTGACATCCTCGTCTTCCCGTAACATCACGGCAACGCCAAAATCGGTAATGACCGCTTGCATGTGCTGTTCTGCGCCAACACGCCGCTGCCGCAGCATAATATTTTGCGGTTTGATGTCCCGATGCACGACGCCGTGCTGGTGGGCATAAGAGAGGCCATCGGCAATTTGCCCTGTAATTTGCAGCACGTCGGCCAGGGCGATCCGTTTACCGCCCCAGCGCAATTGTGATATGTAGGCAGTTAAGCTGCCCCCGGCGATATACTCCATCACCAGGTAAGGCATGTCTTGATAAACGCCGTGATCGTACACCTTGATGACGTGCGGGTTATTGAAGTCGCGTGTTGCCTGCGCTTCCTGGGTAAACCGTCGCAAAAATTGCGGTTTTTGCGCCAGGTGATGGTGCATCACTTTTACGGCCACCATTTGGTCCTGGCGTAAATCTACGGCGCGGTAGACCGTACCCATGCCACCTTCACCCAATAGAGCTTCTATTTGATAATGTTCGATGCGCTGCCCGATCAGGTAACTCATGTTTAGGGAACCTCTGACGATTGACGATTGTGACGATTAACGATTAACGATTGACGATTGACGATTGACGATTGACGATTGACGATTGACGATTGACGATTGACGATTCACGATTGACGATTGGATCACTGATTACTGTTCACCGAATAGGTGATGACAAACTGCGGACGGTATTCTGCATTGGCGTGATCGCCGGCGAAAAAGGTTAAAAGGTCATCCTCCCCGTTGCCATTATTAGGTAAGGTGAAGTAGAGACGGAATTGGGTGACGCCGCTGTGGCTGATGGCGCCAATACCCGTGTCATTTAACGCGCCTTCGAGCCAGGTTTCACCGCTAATGGTTGTGTAGCGCAAAAGGCCAACGATGGCGGCGCGCGCGTCGGCGTCCTCAGCAGCTAGCGCCATGCTCTGCCCAAAGCCGTTGGCCGGGGATATGTCTATGAAAAGCTGCCCCAGGCCGCCTGGATTGCCGATGTCGCTGCCACGCCGCAGCCGCAGGTGGGCGCTGTGGATGGTGGTGTTGGCCGGCAGGGCGCCGGTGTTGAAGCTGATAATGCCTTTGTACTGCCAGTTGGCGCTGCTGCCATCGCCTACCAGAATTGTGTCTTGATCGGCCAGAAAGATTGTGCCGCCACTGCCGTTGCTGATGAGATATCCATCGAGTTCTGCCTGACTGATGAGGGTGGCTTGCTGCACAGATGGCGTGGGGGTT
>JACSRF010000429.1 GCA_014879875.1 Anaerolinea sp. | reverse complement strand
TGTTCATATACAACTGATGCCCTATTTTTGTCAATTTGTAAAGTTTACATAACTTTTAAGACACCCTCTAAGAGATACGTATCAGTTATTGATGCAAGCGGAAATTGACCGCCTCGTCTACACCCTCTACGGCCTGACGGCCGTCGAAATCGCCATCGTCGGAGGGTGCGCTGATTGACGATTGATTCGGCGCTGTTTCCTTTGCCCGGTTCTTTTCCATATAATACAGGAATTCCAACTATGCCTTGTTCACCTGGGAATGAATTCCCAGGCTGAGACAAAAAACGTGCTGAAGCTCGTTGGGGCGACACTCCCCAACCCGTCTTAACGGGTGTTGTATCTCAGACGCCGGTTTCAACCGGTGTCAATGGCGCACAATAGGAGTAGATTGGAGCAACCTCCAAGATTGCTCCAATCTAAAAAACGGAGAGAGACATAACAACCTATTCAGGTGACGGCCGTTCCCCCAGAGTTAACCGCTTTACACTTGCCCTGTAACGCCTGTACCAGCCAAAAGCGAGTAGATGCGATATCATGAAGACGTATTGAGAGAACACCTAAACATATTGAGAATGGCGCTTGCGGTCGGAAGACGGCCTGGACGGAAAGCGGTCAAAGGGCAAAGTCAACCGCCTGAGCAATAATAGGAAACCCGGTGTTCTCTCAAGAATGGTAATCAGGTCGGCTCTAGCAGCGTCGGCCTTTTTTTATGGACGACCATCCAATCTGATAGTCATTAAAAAGGGCATCCCCACACCGGGATGCCCTTTTTCATAAGTAATTCGGTCAGGAAACTGACTGTAGCAAGTAAACGAGCGGTTGACAGGTGGTTACTTGTTTTCCTTTTCCTCTTCCATCTCAGCTTGCAGCTTCTTAATCAGATCATCCAGCAAGTGCGCCGGAACACGGCCGTAGCTTTGGAACTTCATGCTAAACACGCCGCGACCCTGGGTCATGGAGCGCAGGTCTTGGGCGTAGGTTTGCATCTCTGCCAGGGGCACTTCCGCTTTCACCACGCTTTTCGTGCCTTCCTGGTCCATGCCCAACACCCTGGCGCGGCGCGTGTTCAGGTCGCCCAAAATGTCGCCCATGTTATCGGCGGGCACGACGATGGTCACATCGTAGATTGGCTCAAGCAGCGCCGGGGCGGCCCCTTTCACGGCCAATTTGAAGCCTTCGCGTCCGGCAATCTGGAAGGCAATTTCTTTAGAATCTACAGGGTGCATTTTGCCATCATAGACAACGGTGCGCACACCGACGACGGGATAGCCGGCGACAACGCCCCCTTCGGCTGCCTGACGCGCCCCTTTTTCGGTAGCGGCCACGAAGGGCGCGGAGAGAGCGCCACCGAAAATTTCCTGGTCAAACCGGAACCCTTCATTATCGTCAATGGATTCGACGCGCAAGAAGACACGGCCGTACTGCCCGGCGCCACCCGTTTGCTTTTTGTGGGTGTATTCGGCCGAATTCGTCTTCGTGATCGTTTCCTTGTAGGGGATTTTCGGTGTGCTGGTGGTGATGTTAACGCCAAATTTTGATTTGGCTTTTTTGACGGCGATATCCAGGTGGGTTGTGCCCATGCCGGAGAGAATCGTTTGATGGGTAGCCGTTTCCGTATACCAATGCAGGGTCGGGTCTTCGGTGGTGAGCCGCGTCAGCGATTGGGTTAGCTTGGCAACGTCTGACTGTGAAACGGGATGGACGGCGACCGAAGCGATGGGATTGGGGGTGGGGATGGCGGGCATCTGTAAAAATTTGCCGTGGTCACACAGGGTATGGTTTGTGCCGGCGTCGCCCATTTTGACAACGACGCCAATGTCGCCCGCGTGCAATTTGCTCACGGAAACCTGTTCTTTACCGATGGCAATTTGGATGGAACCAACGCGAACATCTTCGCCCAATACCGTGTCATAGATACGGTTATCAGCCGTGAGTACACCGCCAAAGATGCGCAGGTAGCTGGTTTTGCCATACGGGTCTTCGCGTGTTTTGAAGACAAACACAACCAGAGGGGACGTGTCGCTGACCGGATAGTTTTCTGTTTCCCCGGCTTTGTTGGTCACTTCAAAGTCACCGGCTTCGTGCGGAGACGGAATGAGCGCTGTGAGCATTTCCAGCGCTGGGTCAACCGCAATACCGGCTTCAGGCGCGGCGTAGATGATGGGCACGATGGCGCCCTGTTTCATTCCCGATTTCAGTCCCAGGATGATTTCGTCGTTGGAGAGGTTTTCTTCCTCGAAATATTTTTCGATGAGGGTGTCGTCGCCTTCGGCGGCCGCTTCGACAAGTTCCATACGCGCTTCTTCAGCGGCGTCGGCCATGTCGGCGGGGATGGGGGCGCGTTCGGCATTGTCGCCGAGGCGGGCTTCCATGTGGATCAGGTCAACGATGCCTTTGAAGTTGGGACCTTCGCCAATGGGAAGCTGGATGTTGATGAAACGGCCGTCCAGGTTGGCGTCAATGCTTTCTTTGATGCGCGCCACGCGCACGTTTTCCCGATTCATTTTGTTGATTAAGAGAATGCAGGATTTGTTTTGGGCCGTGGCTGCCTGATAGACCATTTCTGTACCTACTTCAACGCCGGCGACGGCCTCGACAAAGATCACCACGCCCTCAGTGATGCGCAGCGCGGCATTTACTTCACCAATGAAGTCCATGAAGCCTGGCGTATCGAGCAAGTTGAGCTTGGTTCCTTTCCACTCAATGGGGGCAATCCCGGTCCCTACGGAACTATTACGGGTGATTTCCTCTTCTTCAAAGTCCATGGCAGCCGTGCCATTTTGCACGCTGCCCATGCGCGTTGTCACCTTTGTATCGAAGAGAAGCCGTTCAACAAAGGTGGTTTTCCCGGATCCATTATGACCAACCAGTGCAATGTTGCGGATATTTTCAGTTGTATATTCCTTCATTAGCCAAAAACCTCATGGGTGTGGGGGTGAATTGTTCCAGGCGGTAGTTGTTTGGGCATCTTTGAGGGGTTGTTCCCTCTAAACACAATCACTTCAGGTTGAAAACCATTTACATCCAGGGGAAATTAATGAAACGTGCTGCCGCTGTTAACCGCCAACTGATTTGATTTTTGCCTGGCTTATTACCAGACATCAGGGTTCCGAATTCTAGTCGAAAGGGGGGGATTTGGCAAGTGACGCAACGCAGCGTTATGCTCTGCGTATAGAACGGCAGCACGGGAACAGTGTTCTGTAGTCCGAACATCCTTGTTCGGACACCGAACAGGGATGTTCGATTTACAAAGGAGGCTAACAAGATGGCTGATAATCAATTTAACCAGGTTGGCGGACACAAACGCCATAACCCTTCCTTATTTGGCCCGATTGTTTTAATTGCGATCGGCGCCTTTTTCTTGATGCGTAATATGGGTATGCTACCAGAGATGGGTTGGAATTGGGCAGCGGTGTGGCAGTTATGGCCGCTGTGGCTCGTCTTTCTTGGCGTCAATATTATTGTGCGGCAGACGCCCCGCCCGCTAGGGGCGCTGTTGAGCGGCATTGTGGGCATTGCGGCTGTTGGCGCGTTTGGGTACGTCTTGTTTTTGGGTGAAGATAACCCAACGCTGCAACGTTTTGGCGTGACGGCGGAAGCCGCTAATTTGCAAACGGAGACCATTTCTTACGCGGGTGAAGATGTGCGCCAGGCTGTCGTGACTATTGATTTTGGCATGATGGCCGCGACGCTGACAGCGTTGGATGATAGTCGAGATTTAATCAACGGCCGTGTCACCTACTTGGGCGACCTCGTGTTTGAGGCCCATGATGACGATGGCATCGCCACAATCAACCTGCGTACCCGTGACGGCGCAGGCTGGACCTGGTTTCTCAACCCCAACAATTGGAGCAACATCGGCGACGATGCACGTTGGCAGTTGGGGCTGAACCCGCGTGTGGCGACGGACTTAAGCCTGAATGTTGGGGCCGGCTCCGTTGATTTGCAATTGGCAGATTTGACGCTGCGCCAGTTAGACGTAGATGGCGGCGCGGGCAGCGTCACGCTGACTTTGCCCGACGGCAATTATGACGTGGTATACAATGCCAGCGCCGGCTCAACACAGCTTTGGTTGGGCGCAATGGGACGGCAGCGCGTAGAAATTGATGGCAGCGCCGGCAGCATCACCATTTATTTGCCCGACACGATGGAAGCGCGTGTGGAAGTGAACGATGGCGCGGGCAGCTTTAGCATTGACCGGGACCGGTTTACGCAAATTCATGGCAGCAAGTCTGATGATGGCGTATGGGAAACGGCCGGTTACGAAGATGCACCTAACCGCGTTAATTTGCTGATTGACATTGGCGCCGGCAGTGTGCGTCTTCGCTAAGGAACGAAAATTCAATTAAGATTGGTTCAATCTCCGAAGATTGAACCAATCTTGACCAACTTATTGAAGTGCCATTCCTTAGGGTTCGTTCAGCAATAACTTTGGAGTTTACAGATTGGGCCAATCTTGGAGATTGGCCCAATCTC
>JACSRF010000108.1 GCA_014879875.1 Anaerolinea sp. | reverse complement strand
AACCGACTTGCTGGCTGCGGCGCAAGCGGCCGCGCTGCGACAGGCGCAAGCATTGCAGCAGGCGGCGCAAGAGGCGCTGCGGCAGGCAGAACTGTTGGGACAGGCGCAAGTCGCGCAAGCGCGCGCCGCGCAGCCCAGCAGCCCGGCAGAAGCGGTAGACACGCTGCGCAATGCGCTGCAAGCGGCGCTGGCGGCGTTGGGCGCGCCCGCTGCGCCATCAGCCGCCGCGCAGCCGGTACAGGTTGCTGCGCCGGCGCCGCCGGTTGTGGCAAAAACGCCAGAACCCGTTGTGGCAAAAGCGCCAGAACCCATTATTGCAAAAGGGTCAGAAGCGGCTGCCGCGAAAGCGCCGGAACCGATAACGACAAAAACAACGACAATAGAAGCGAAACCGACCCCCCCGCCCGCGCCCAAGAAAGCATTGGGACCAGACCAACCCTGGCTGGCAGCGGGAACTAAAACCCCCTTACTCAAGGAAAAATGGGCGGGCAAGGTGCGCGAAATCACTCTGGGGGCAACGGCCGTTGATGGCGGCACACGGAGCAAAACCATCACGGTGGGCGGCGAGACGGCCATGCCGTTCATGCACTTTGAAGGGCAGTTCCCGCATGAGCCGGTGGTCGCGGTCGAGGTGCGTTCGCAAAAACCGGCGGATTGGTCGCCACTGCTGCAAGAGGCATGGGGCGACGCGCTGGCAAACCCGGCCACCTGGGCGCAGGCAGCAGAGAAAGCAGGCGCAGACCTGATCTACCTGACATTGACGCTGGAAGATACACCGGCAACGGCCGTCACCACCGTCAAATCCGTCCTCGCCGCCACCGGGCTGCCTCTCATCGTCGTTGGCCCCGGTCAGGCCGACAAAGACAACGAGCTGCTCGTCCCCATCGCCGAAGCGACCAAAGGGGAACGGCTGCTGCTGGGTGTGTGCGAAGACAAGAATTACCGCACCATCGTCGCCGCGGCCATGGCCAACGGCCACCTGGTCACAGCGCGCACGGCCATGGACGTCAACCTGGCGAAGCAGCTCAACATCCTCATCAGCGACATGGGTATGCCCCTGGATCGCGTGATCATGGATCCCACCACCGGCGCGCTCGGTTACGGCTTCGAGTATGGCTACTCGGTCATGGAGCGGCTGCGGCTGGCGGCGCTGCAAGGGGATGGCATGACCCAACTGCCGATGCTGGTGACGCCCGGCGAAGAGTGCTGGAAGACCAAAGAATCGAAAGTGGGCGTCGGCGTCCCTGCCGAATGGGGCGACTGGCCGGAACGCGCTGTGAACTGGGAAACGGTAACGGCCGTGATGCTCATTGAGTCCGGCGCGGACATCGTTGTCCTACGCCACCCGACCAGCGTGGAGCGGGCGCGTAAGGCGATTGCAGATTTGATGATGGCGTGAAGCGTGAACCGTAATCCGTAATCCGTGAACCGTGAACCGTAATCCGAACGGATTACGGACAACGGATTACGGACAACGGATTACGGACAACGGATTACGGAGTGAAAAATGGCTCTTTCAGGTATACAAATCTACAAGATGCTGCCGCAGACCAACTGCAAAGAGTGCGGCTTTCCCACCTGCCTGGCCTTTGCCATGAAGCTGGCAGCGAAACAGGTAGAACTGGCCCTATGCCCTTACGTCAGCGCAGAATCACAGGCGCAGTTATCGGAAGCGGCCGCGCCGCCGGTGCGCCCCATCACCCTTCAGTCCAATGGCTACCAGGTGCAGGCCGGCAACGAGGTGGCGCTGTTCCGGCATGAGAAACGCTTCTTTAGCCAGCCGGGACTGTTCGTGCGCGTGTATGATTCAGAAGCGGTGGCGGCAATTCAGGAGAAGGTAACGGCCGTCGCCCAATACAGCGTGGATTACGTCGGCATTCACCTGAAAATGGGCGGCATCGCCGTGCAGGCAGATGGTGGGGACTTTGCGGGCGCGGTAACGGCCGTGCGCGCCGTCAGTCACCTGCCTCTCATCCTCATTGGCGACCCAGACGCGCTCAAAGCCGGGCTAGAAAAATTAGACGACGGCAAGCTGCTGCTGGCTCATGCGACGACTGCCAACTGGCAAGAGATGGCCGCCCTCGCCAAAACGCACAAAGCGGCCCTGGCCGTGCAAGCCGCGAACATCGACGAAATGGTTGATCTGGCCGTCAAAGTCAAAGGCGCGGGCGTAGACGATATCGTCCTCTCCCCGGCGCAGCGCACGCTGCACGGCGCGCTGACAGCCAACACCACCGCCCGGCGCATGGCCCTCAAGAAAACCTTCCGCGACCTCGGCTACCCCATTCTCAGCTTCCCTGGCGACACGGCCGATCCCGACATGGAAGTCATCCTGGCGGCGCAGGCCATCGGCAAATATGGCAGCTTCATCGTCCTCGACCACTTCAGCCCGGAAAGCGCTTACCCGCTGCTGGTGCTGCGCGAAAACATCTACACCGACCCGCAAAAGCCGATCCAGGTGCTGCCGGGCCTCTACGAAATCAACAACCCCACCCCAGACTCGCCCTTGCTGGTGACGACAAACTTCTCCATCACCTATTTCAGCGTCGCCAACGAGGTGGAGAGCGCCGGGCTGCCCGCCTGGCTGCTGGTCTGCGATGCCGAGGGCATGAGTGTGCTGACGGCCTGGGCGGCGGGCAAGTTCGACGCCGAGCGCATCGCCAAAGACGTGAAGCGCTTCAATGCGCCAGACAAGGTGGCGGGCAAGCAGATTGTGCTGCCGGGACACGTGGCCGTGCTGTCTGGCGAGTTGGAAGAGGAGCTACCCGACTGGCGCATCCGCGTCGGCCCACGCGAAGCGGTGGATTTACCGGCGTTTATCAAGCAGGCGCTTTAATAATCAATAATGAATAATGAATTGTGAAGGGCGAAGTTCATTCACAATTCTATATAGTGACAGGCTTTGACCATGAGTTTTAACGATCTGGCGCAAGAATTTTTAGCTCAAGAACGGATTGCAGTGGCCGGTGTGTCGCGCACCAGGCAGGATGCAGCGAACCTGATCTATAAAAAGCTGCGGGAAACCGGGCACACTGTGTTTGCCCTAAATCCAACTGCGGAAACTGTTGAAGGCGACCCTTGTTATCCCAATCTACAGGCGATTCCTGACGGGGTGGATGGTGTCATCATCGTCACGAAACCGGAGATTACGGAACAAGTAGTGGCGGATGCGGTAGCCACTGGTGTGCGGCGGGTGTGGATGCACAACAACACGTTTATGTCGTCGAGTGTGTCGGAAACGGCCGTACAAACCTGCCGCGACCGCAACATCACCGTCATCGCCGGGGGCTGCCCGATGATGTTCTTCGACTTCGGCCACAAGTGCATGAAGTGGATGTTGGGCGCAATGGGACGACTGCCCAAGTGACGGCCGTTTGCAATTAATCAGATTGGATATGACTACGCACGAAAGTGAGGAAGTAACGCAAGGCATTCGCAGGATCATCAGGGATATGGCTTTCCTCCACGTTGCCTTCGCTGCCATTATGAAAATACCAACGAAGTCTCCAACTGGAGTAAACGCCCCCGATGAGCGACCATGTTTTCCCACTCAATCATTTCTTCCCAGGCAGGATGGCTATAGATATCGCCGGAGTCAATCTTCGCTTTTAATTCCTCCGGTGAAATTACGCCATACCGATCTTGCAGGTCGGCAATGTCCAGGTCGGTCAGCCGTAGCTCGCGGGTCAGGTATGCGCCCAGGCTCTCTTGCCAAAGCGACTCTGGGGCGACATTCAGTTCTTGGGCAACATCTTCGAGTGCAGGAAACATAATCATATTATAACTACGGCGCAAAGACAGGGCAATTTGCCAGCAACGACTCTAATGACTAAACACACCGCACATGGCTAACCATACAGTCACCTTCAACATGACGGAAACGGCCGTCACCCTCCCCACCGGTTCACTGCTAACTGAAGCGGCGCGGCTGGCTGGCGTCGCGCTCAACCAGCCCTGCGGTGGGCAAGGGCGCTGCGGCCGCTGCGCCGTGCAGGTGACAGGCGGGGATGTGCGGCGGCGCAGCGCGCTGCGGTTGTCAGCCGCAGACGTGGCGCGGGGGTATGCGCTGGCCTGCCAGACCGTCATCGAAGGGGACGTGTCCATCCATGTGCCGCCACAAGAGCAGCTTGAGCGCCGCCTGACCACCGACCGCACCGCCGCCGAAGTCGCCATACCCGCCGGCTACGATCCGCAAACGGCGCAGACCATCCGCCGCGTCACCCTCACCCTCACCCCGCCCAACATGGACGACCAGACGGACGATTGGAGCCGCCTGCAACGCGCCCTGCGCCAACAAGCAGGCATTGAAAACGCACAAATCTCCCTGCCGCTGCTACGCAAACTCGGCCAAACCCTGCGCCAGGGTAACTGGCAAGTCACCGCCATCTTCAGCGCGGAATGCGGCGCGCAGAGTGCAGAATCCGCCCACTCGTCACTCGTCACTCGTCACTCGTCACTCGTCACTCGTCACTCGTCACTCGTCACTCGTCACTCG
>JACSRF010000256.1 GCA_014879875.1 Anaerolinea sp. | reverse complement strand
CAATTTGCCCATTTAGATTGGTTCAATCTCCGAAGATTGAACCAATCTTGACCAACTTATTGAAGTGCCCTTCCTTAGTTTGTCGAAAATCAGCTATCGGTAAGCGGTCTGTGTTGTTTGATGATTTCGCCCATAATGGCCAGGGCGATCTCCGCCGGGGTTTTCGCGCCGATGTCCAGGCCAATGGGCGCGTGAATGCGGGCGATGGCCGCCTCTTCCAGCCCCATCTGGCGCAGGCGGGCAACGCGGCTGGCGTGGGTGCTGCGACTGCCCAACGCGCCAATATAGCCAACCGGACTGCTCAGCAGAATTTGCAGCGCCGGGTCATCAATTTTGGGGTCATGAGAGAGCAGGGCAACGGCCGTTTCTGGCCCCAAAGCCACCTCCGCCAACGCCTCATCCGGCCACGCCTGAATCACCTGCGCGGCGTGTGGGAAGCGGGCGGCGCTGCCAAACGCGCGGCGTGGGTCAATGACGATGACGCGATAATCGAGCACACCGGCAATGGCCGCCAGAGCCAGGGCGATGTGGACGCCGCCAATTAAAACCAGGGTCGGCGCAGGGCGCAGCACGTCCACAAATAGTTCGATGTCATCGTTGAGCCAGAGGCGCTGTGGCGTTTGTATGGATTGCGTGGCGGCAGTGGCCGTTTCCGTCCACGCCCCCAAGTCGCCCACCATCTGCCCCGCCTGGTTAAAGGCCAGTTTGCGCCCCACCAGGTCAGCAGGGCCGCGCAGCACAGTCAGCACACGCCCCGGCCGATTGGCCTGAATGAGGGTGTGGCAAAAAGCGTAAACGGCCGTGTCCAACACCTCCACCCACACTTCGATTGTGCCGCCACAAGCCAGCCCCACGTCCCAGGCCGTCTCATCCGCCACGCCAAAATGGAGCAATTGCGGCGCGCCGCTCACCAGGGCATCTTTTCCGGCCGTGATCACCGCCCCTTCCACACAGCCACCGCTCACCGAACCGGCGATGTCGTTAACGGCCGTGAACGCCATCTTCGCCCCCACCCCGCGCGGCGCTGATCCCCACGTCTGCACTACCGTCGCCAGCGCCACCGCCTGTCCACGAAGCAACCACCTATCCACATCTGCTAGAATTTCACGCATATCTCGTACCTGTCATCCTCCAGCGAAAGTATATATACTTGCAGCCATGTCTGCTAACCAAAAGTGGAAACCCATTGTCACGCAGTTGGAAAGAGTCGCTACACGCAAGGGACGGCAGCAAACCGGGTACTTCTCGATTGAAGGCATCCGCCTGCATGAACGTGCCCTGCGCGCCGGAAAAGCGCCGGCGCTGGCGCTGCTCAGCGCCAGCTTATACGCAAATACGGCCGCACGAGTCCAACAGCTTCTTGCCGGCTTACAACAAGCAGGCAGCGACCTGTTTGTCGCCCCGGATGAGGTCGTGCAAACCTTAACGGCCGGTCGTCAGCTTGGTGCAATCCTGGGGCTGCTTCCTCTGCCGGCGCCAACGCCGCTAACGGCGCTGCTCACGGCCACTGCTGTTCCTTTGCTGCTGGTGGCGGCGGATGTGATAGACCCCGGCAATGTGGGCGCGCTGCTGCGCACCGGGCACGCCAGCGGCGTGACAGCCTTCATCACGGTGGGCGCCAGTGATCCCTATCACCCACGCGCGGTGCAGACGTCGCGGGGAAGCCTGTTTAAGCTGCCGTTGGCGCAATATGACAACCTGGACGCACTGCGGGGAGAGCTGCGCGCGTTACAGGTGACGCTGGTGGGTACGGCCGTTGCCGGAGGCGTCCCTCTACCTCAAATAACCTTTGCGCGGCAGGGAACGGCCGTGCTCATGGGCAATGAATATTGGGGGCTGCAACTCGACGTCATTACCGCCCTCGACACGCGCATCACCATCCCCATGGCCGCCGGGGTAGACTCCTATGCCGTCAACGCCGCCGCCGCCATTGTGCTCTACGAAATCCGGCGTCAGTGGGACGTGAAACGTTAAAGTTGCCTGGCAGTCTGCCAAACAAACTCTGACCGGTGGTAGGGCAATTTGTCAAATTGCCCTACACGATGACTTTTTCTGGCATGGTTCAAGAGAATTTATTACAAAGAAACAAAGAGAGTCTTTGTCCCTTTGTTTCTTTGTCCCTTTGTAATAAGTTCTTTGTAATAAGTTCTTATAATCATCAGCCACAAAAAACGCTAGAACCAGTTTTTTCTCTTTCTTCTCTCCGTGAAATTCTGTGTTTCCTCCGTGAAACTGAACAGGTACTCTAACCAAAAGCGCGTTCGTTGCGCCTCTTGTAACGTGCTTTAGGCTGGACGATTCAAACTCCCGACTCCCCAAATACCCCCGCCAGCCGCCGTATCCCCTCTGCAATATCCGCTTCACTTAAACCACTAAACCCTAATAAAATCGAAGGCGGCGACGGCTGCTGCACGTGATAAAGCGCGCCGGGATAGACACGCACCCCCTGCTCGGCCGCCCGCCACAGCACGTCCGCCTCAACACACCCATCCAGATAGAGCATGACGTGCAAACCGGCCGCCACCGCCGCATACCGCGCGCGCCCTGGTAAATACGTCTGCAATGCCTGCACCAATGCCCGCCGCCGCTGGCCGTAAGCATCGCGTAAATGGCGCAGATGGCGATCAAAGTGACCTTCCTGAATGAAATCGGCGACGGCCGCCTGGGTCAACGTCGGCGCGCCGCGATCAAGCAGCCGCTTGGCCTGCACAAATGGCGTCACCAACGCCGGGGGCAGCACCACGTAGGCCAAACGCAGCGCCGGAAACAACACTTTCGAGAATGTCCCTAAATAGACCACGCGCCCATCCTCATCCAGCCCCTGCAAGGCGGCGTGAGGATGCCCATCGTAACGCAGTTCACCATCATAATCATCTTCAATAATGAAAGCATCCTGACGACCGGCCCATTGCAGCAAAGCCAGGCGGCGCGGCAAAGACATAGAGCCACCCCGGGGAAATTGGTTAGAAGGCGTCACAAACGCCAGCCGCGCCGGGCTGTTGGCCGGAATTTGCTCAGTGGGAAACCCTTCCTCATCCACCGGCAAAGCGGCGAGGCGCGCGCCGTGGACGCGAAACAAATCAAAGGCATCGCGGTAGCCGGGCGTCTCCACCAGCACCGTATCGCCATGATTGAGCAGCAGCCGCGAGAGGATGTCCAGCGTTTGCTGCGCGCCGCTAACAATGACAACCTGGTCTGGCGTGCAGCGCACGCCGCGCAGCCGCACCAAATGGTCGGCCACCGCTTCGCGCAGGGGCGCAAACCCGGCTACGGAGCCATACCGGGCCAGGATGATGTCGTCAGCGCCGAGATACCGCGCCAACAGCCGCCGCCAGATGTCGTAAGGGAAGATGTGGGCAAAGGTACGGCCGAAGCCAAAGTCAATGATGTCGGGAACGGCCGTTTCCCCACCACGCGCCAGATAACGAACCGGCGCGCTCCCATTTATGTCTGCCTCCAACATCGCCGCCATCCGCCGCCCCCATTCCGACAAAGGGGGCAGCGCCGTGGGGGCAGCGCTGCGCGGCACAGGGGGCAGCGGCAGACTCTCGGCCACAAACGTGCCTGCGCCCCGTTTACGCGCAATGTACCCTTCCGCCGCTAACTGGTCTAACGCCTGTAAAACTGTGACGCGCGCCACACCCACCTGCTGCGCTAACTGGCGGCTGGGGGGCAAGGGCATTCCTGGCAGCACCTTTCCTTGCAAGATCAACTGCCGCAGCTGCCAATACAACTGCCAGTAAAGTGGCTGTGAACCCTGTCTGTCAATGGTAATATCTTCTCTTATATCCCTCCACATTCTCATTCACTCCCTATCACTCAATCCTGTATAATACTTGATGTTATGCCTTACCGCAGCACAGAGAATACACGTCAAAAGAAGGATGCCAAGCGCGCCGCCATGATGCAGGCGGCCGTGCGTGTTTTTGCTGAGAAGGGCTATTACACAGCGACGGTACGTGATGTTGTGACGGCCGCCGACGTGGCCATTGGCACTTTTTACTTTTACTTCCCCGATAAAGAGACGTTGTTTGTCCATCTTTATGAAGAAACGGCCGATTTTCTACTACAAGCCATTCAACAAGCCGTCCACAGCCGCGCCACCTTACCACAACAAATCAACGCCGGCATACAGGCCTACGTCAACATTGCCATTTACGAACCGGCTGTCGTACAATTGTTGCTTGTCGGTGGCGTCGGCGCCGTGCTTTCCTTATCTACGAAACATGCAGAGTTTCGCAAACGATTAACCGACATCTGGCAGTGGCCCCTTGATCAAGCAGCAGCCAGGGGATTAATTGCCCGGCAAAACACGCGGCGCACCGCCGAAGGATTGGCCGGTGCGTTTGATGAAGTGGTGTTGAATGTGTTGAACCAGCCAAACCCGGAGTTCGCCGCCGCCGCCGTCGTACAAGACATGTCCCAATTCGCGCTGCGCGCAGTTGCCTATTCTGGCTAGTAGTGCAACAATGTTGTTTTGACGGATTTTTCACAAAACATAACCCGTCAAAACTTGTCGGT
>JACSRF010000679.1 GCA_014879875.1 Anaerolinea sp. | reverse complement strand
GGGAAAAACACGGTTTTTTGGGGCTTTATCCGTGTTCCTCCTATCTGTGTTTACACCTTCTTTTGCCAGTGTCGCCTGGCAAAAGATGTAGTTGCTTGTATCCGCTTGATGAACCTAAGAATTAATGTCATGATCACGCCTATGATAGACATACCACCTGAATTGGAACAACTGGCAATGAAATTGTTTGATATTGATGCGGTGCGGCTGGGGCGGTTTACGCTGCACAGCGGCCGTATTTCTCCCATTTACCTCGATTTGCGCGTGTTGGTGTCATACCCGGAGGCGCTGCGATTGGCAACGGCCGTTTACCGTTCCCTGTTAGCGCATCTTTCCTTCGACGTGCTGGCAGCCACGCCGTTGGCCGGGCTGCCCATCGGCACGGCCATCAGCCTGGAGATGAACGTGCCGCTCATCTACCCGCGCAAAACGGCGAAGAGCTATGGCACGGGCAAATCTATTGAAGGCGTGTGGCAGGTGGGGCAAACGGCCGTCGTCGTAGACGATCTCGTCACATCTGGCGACAGCATTTTGCAGGCGATTACGCCGTTGAAAGCAGCCGGGCTGCATGTGCGCGACGCCGTCGTGCTCATTGACCGGCAGCAGGGTGGGGTGGAGATGCTGCGGGCGGAAGGGTACACCCTGCGCCCGGCCACAACCTTGAGCCAACTGCTGACAATTTTGGAGCGCAACGGCCGTATCACGGCCAGGCAGCGCCATGATGTTCTCAATTCGTTAAATTAGCGCATAGGACCAGGAACCGCGTTCCTCAACAGGAACGCGGTTCCTAAACTCAATGATGTTCTCAATTCGTTAAATTAAGGAGCTATACTATGAGTGAAAACTATGATCAAGCGCGCGCGCATGACGTGTACCGCTACAAACATAACCCGTTAGATCCATTTTTTGCCCCGAAAAGCGTCGCCGTCATTGGCGCGACCGAGCGGGAAGGCAGCACCGGACGCACCATTATCTGGAACCTGATGCAAAACTCCTTTGGCGGTGTCATTTATCCGGTGAACCCGACGCGCGGCAGTGTGCTCGGTATTAAAGCGTACCGCAGCGTGCAGGATATCCCCGATCCTGTTGACCTGGCGGTCATTGTGACGCCGGCGCCCAGTGTGCCGGGCATTATCCATGACTGCGTGGATGTGGGCGTGAAGAGCGCCATCATTATTTCCGCCGGATTCAAGGAGACTGGGCCGGAAGGGGCAGAACTGGAGCGGCAGGTGATGGTGGAAGCGCGCCGCGGCCGGATGCGCATCATCGGCCCCAACTGCCTGGGGGTGATGAGCCCGATTAGCGGCTTGAATGCTACCTTTGCTACGCGCATGGCGAATCCGGGCAGTGTGGGTTTCATCAGCCAGAGTGGGGCGTTGTGTACGGCCGTTCTCGACTGGTCTTTGCGTGAAAATGTCGGCTTCAGCGCCTTCATCTCCATCGGCTCCATGCTCGACGTGGACTGGGGCGACCTGATCCATTACCTGGGCGATGACCCCAAAACCAAGAGCATCGTCATCTACATGGAGACCATTGGCAATGCGCGCTCCTTCATTTCAGCGGCGCGCGAGGTGGCGCTGACCAAGCCGATCATCGTCATCAAGCCGGGGCGCACGGAAGCGGCGGCGAAGGCGGCCGCTTCACATACCGGTTCGCTCACCGGCAGCGACGAGGTGCTGCGCGCTGCTTTCCGCCGCTGTGGCGTGCTGCGTGTAGACACCATTGATGGCCTCTTCAGCATGGCCGAAGTCCTGGCAAAACAGCCACGACCCACCGGCCCGCGCCTGACTATCGTCACCAATGCGGGCGGCCCTGGCGTGCTGGCGACTGACGCGCTGATCACCAGCGGCGGCGAATTGGCGGAACTGTCTGACGAGACGATGTCCGCTCTCAATGCAATACTGCCTGGGCCGTGGAGTCACAACAATCCGGTTGACATTTTGGGGGATGCGCCGCCGGAACGGTACGCGCAGGCGTTAGAAATTGCCGCCAAAGACCCGAACAGCGACGGGCTGCTGGTCATTTTGACGCCGCAGGCGATGACCGCCCCCACGCAAACGGCGCAGGCGTTGAAGAAGATGTACCGGCGGGAGGACGGCCGTCCCTTTGGCAAGCCGCTGCTGGCAAGCTGGATGGGGGGTGCGGATGTGGCTGCCGGGGAATCTATTTTGAACCAGACAGGCATTTCTACCTATGCTTATCCGGATACGGCCGCCATTGTCTTCAACTACATGTGGCGCTATACCCAACGGCTGCACAGCCTGTATGAAACGCCCACCCTGCCCGCTTACTCCGCGGAAGACGCCGACAAGCACACCCAAATTGAACAGATGTTGGTGCGGGTGCGGGAGACCGGCCGCACCATTCTCACCGAGTATGAGTCAAAACAGGTGTTGGCTGCCTATGGCATCCCCACGGTGGCGACTTACCTGGCGCAGTCGGCCGATGAAGCCATTGCCCTGGCCGAAGAGATCGGCTACCCGGTGGTGCTGAAGCTGAATTCGGAGACGATTACGCACAAGACGGATGTGGGCGGGGTGCGCCTGGACCTGGCGCAGCCGGGTGAGGTGCGTCATGCGTATGAGACGATGGCAACGGCCGTTACCCAAAAATTTGGCGCGGAGCATTTCCTCGGCGTTACCGTGCAGCCGATGTTGAACCTGAAAGATGGGTATGAGCTGATCATCGGCAGCAGCCCCGACCCGCAGTTTGGCCCGGTGCTGCTGTTTGGCACGGGGGGGACATTGGTGGAGGTGTTTAAGGATCGTTCGTTAGGGCTGCCCCCGCTGACAACGACACTGGCGCGGCGCATGGTTGAGGATACGAAGATTTACAAGGCGTTGCAAGGAGTGCGCGGCCGCGCGCCGGTAGACCTGGCCGCATTAGATGAACTGCTGGTGCGCTTCGGCCAGCTTGTGGTGGAGCAGCGCTGGATTAAGGAGATTGACATCAACCCACTGTTTGCCTCGGCCGATGAACTGATTGCCCTGGATGCGCGCGTGGTGTTGTATGAGCCAGAGGTGACGAAAGAGGCGCTGCCACAGTTGGCGATACGGCCGTATCCTTCCCAATACATGCAGCCCTACACCGCCCACGACAATACCGAATTCATCATTCGCCCCATTCGCCCAGAAGATGAGCCGTTGATGGTACAGTTCCACAAAACCTTGTCGGAGCAAAGCGTCTATCTGCGTTACTTCCGCGCCATGCAATATGATCAGCGTGTGGCGCACGACCGCCTGATCCGGATTTGTTTTGTGGATTATGACCGGGATATGGCGCTCGTCACCGAAATGATAGATGCAGAAACAGGGGAGAAGAAAATTGTGGCCGCCGGCCGCCTCAGCCGGATTCATGGCACAGACGAGGCTGAATTTGCGCTGCTGGTGAACGACGCCTGTCAGGGTAAAGGGATTGGGTCGGAGACGCTGCGCCGCTTGTTGGAAATCGGCCGTCATGAGGGTGTCAAACGGGTGATCGCTTACCTGCTCACTGAAAATCGTGGCATGTACCACATTTGCAAAAAATTAGGCTTTTCCTTTGAGCGCGAAGCGGAGCTGATCAAAGCGGTGATTGATCTGTAATTTTAGAGGTTCAACTTCTCTGGAGAAGTTGAACCTCTAACACAGAATCTACGTCTTTTTGCCAGACGACGGTGGCAAAAGAAGGTGTAAACACAGAAATTTTTAACGCAAAGGGGCAAAGGAAGAATAAGGAAGAAAGGCGCAAAGGATTTTCTTCCTCTTTGCCTCTTTGTCTCTTTGTGCCTTTGCGTTAAATTCTTTTCTGGCTTGTCCAGGTTAGGAGGATGTAAATGTCTAAACGAAAAAAAGACCCTTTGCTTGAAGCGCTAAAAGAAGGCAAATCTTATACCTGGACAATTCCAGATGGCGGTGATTTAGCGTCCATGCGTGAAGCGGTCAAACATGGTCAAACACTAACGATGTCGCCTATTGTAAATCCCAGCGAAATTCAAGTTGGCGATCTCGTCCTCGTCAAATGGCATCAAAGCGACATTTTTCATATAGTCGGGGAGATTCAAGATGAGCAATTTCTTATCGTAAATAGTTTAGGCAAAATCAATGGCTGGGTAAGCGCAAAAGACATTCTTGGCAGAGTGACGGAAATCATTGAACCTGAGCCGCGCCCAAGTGTGGCAATCATGTTAGACCAATTAGAGATGGCTTACCAGGCGTTAATCACTCTCGAACAAGCCGCCGATAATGAAGCACAACAAATGCTTGCAATTGTTCATGATTTGCACTGGTACGCTGATAGAATTGGCAAAGAGCGTTTGGATATAATGCCGCGCTCAAATAAATGGAGTTTCGAGCAGAATCTTTGGCGACTTACAAAGCAAGTGAAAAAGGCGATAGCGCCTGTTCCAAATCGCGTTCTGTATTTCATTGATTGTGGCAAACAATGTGTAGGGTTAGCCAGTGAGATAGTTGCTCTATTTGAGTACAGCGACGTAACTACTAAGCCCGCTGCCTGAGCTTGTCGAAGGCAGCACGGGCTTCGACAAGCTCAGCCCTCGAG
>JACSRF010000286.1 GCA_014879875.1 Anaerolinea sp. | reverse complement strand
CTCCCCAATCTCTCTGTGAATCTCCGTGTCTCCTCTGTGTTCTCTGTGTAACTGATGACTCAGTGTAACAGCGTGATCTGCGGACGATTTTCTTGCTTGCTGTACAAGCATTTGAGTTGAAAGATGTATTATACCTGAACACAGCGAGGCCGTATTGTGGCTGCTGAGTAATCGAGCGGATCTTCCCAAGCTATCTGCTATAATTTTGCTGCGCTGGCAACTGTATTTATAAGCTGTTAGCCGTAACACACCCTTCTTCCCAAAGATTTTCCTATAGACAAGATCGTCGGAGAGATGCGCATGAAAATGGAGCTGCTTGTTTTATTGGTTGAACCTTCAGAGGCCGGCGCCGCGCTGATGATGCGCCAGTTGATGGCCGCAGGTTATGTAGTGACGGTGCAGCGGGTGGAAACGGCCGTTTCCCTGCAAGCAGCCCTGTCCAACCACTCGTGGCAGGTTGTCATCGTGAATGCGCAAACACCGGCGTTACCGGCAGCGGCCGTTCTGGACGCCTTACAGGCTGCCGGGCTGGACCTACCCATGATTGTCGTTGATGCCCATCCCCAGGTACAGACGGCCGTCTCGCTCCTCAAAGCCGGCGCCAGCGATTATCTGCCCCAAGATGAGTTGGCGCGGCTGGGAACGGCCGTGCAGCAGGCATTGGCTGCCATCCAAACCAGGGCAGCGCAGGCACAACAGCGCGTAGACGCAATCATCCAACATGAAAAGGCATTATCTGACTCCCTGATCAACAGCCTGCCAGGCATCTTTTACCTGTTCGATGAACAAGGCAGGTTCCTGCTCTGGAATGAGGACTTTGAAAAGGTAAGCGGCTATTCAGTGGCCGAATTTAGCCATATGCACCCGCTTGACTTTTTTACCGACCAGGATAAGGCGCTGATTCAAGAGCGGATTGGTGCGGTTTTCCAGACCGGGAAATCGGATGTGGAAGCGAACCTCATGACCAAAGATGGTCGGCGCCTTCCCCATTACTTCACCGGCTCGCGCATCCAGTTCAACAATGCCCCTTGCCTCATTGGGATGGGCATAGACATCGGCGAGCGCAAGCAGGCTGAAAAATCTCTGTTGGAACTTAAACAGGCGGTTGACGCTTCTGGCGATGTGATTTTCCTGACAGACAAGGATGGTCTGATCACGACTATCAATGCCCAATTCACCCATCTATACGGATACAGCGCGGACGAAGTGGTTGGCAAAACAACGCCACGGATTCTCAAAAGCGGTAAACAAGACAAAACCGCGTATGAACGATTCTGGCAGACGATCCTGGGCGGAGAAATGTTTCGCGGCGAAGTTGTCAACAAAACAAAAGACGGCCGTTTCGTGGTCATTGAAGAAACCGTCACGCCTTTCTTCGACAACGAGGACAAAATAACCGGCTTCCTGGCTATCCAGCGCGACGTCACGGCACAAAAACAAACAGAGCAGGCGCTGCAAGAGGCGCGAGACTTCTTGGAAATGGCGCTCGCCCAATCCCCCTCTGGCATCCTCATCGCCAGCGCCCCCGACGTCACCATCCAGATGGCTAACCCGGCCGCTTTCCAGATTCGCGGTGGCGACCCAAAATTATTGACGGGCATAGATATGACACAACATGCCCGGCAGTGGCAAATCTACCGTCCCGATGGTGATCCCTATCTGTCGAAAGATCTGCCCCTCACGCGCGCCGTGCTGCACGGTGAACTGGTGCAAGACGAGCAGATGATCATCCGCGACCAGGCGGGGCAAGACCATTGGGTCAGCGCCAACGCCGCCCCCATCCGCAATCCCCAAGGGGAGATTTCTGCCGGCATCGTCATCTTCCATGACATCACCGAACGCAAGCGGGCCGAAGATGAACTGCGCCTGCAAGGCGCGGCGCTGGCCTCGGTGGCCAATGCCATTCTCATCACCGACGTCAACGGCGTCATCGAATGGGCGAACCCGGCCTATACCCGGCTGACCGGCTACGAGGTGGCGGAGACGATTGGGAAAAATCCGCGCATCCTTAAGTCAGGCGTACAAGGGCCAGCCTTTTACAAAACGTTGTGGGAAACTATTCTGGCGGGCGATGTGTGGCATGGCGAGTTGATCAACCGACGCAAGGATGGCACGCTCTACAGCGAGGAACAAACCATCACCCCCCTGCACAACGAGAACGGCAAAATCACCCATTTTATTACTATCAAACAGGACATTACCGAGCGCAAACGCGCCGAAAGCGAGATCCAGCGCCATCTGGCCGAGTTACAGGCAGTGTACGTGAACAGCATTGCCATCAATCACCTGCTTGAACCCGGCGCAATTGGGGAGCATCTCATTAAAACATTGGCCCACCATCTGGATTGGCATCACGTGACCGTGCGCTTGCGGCGTGGTGAAGATGACCTGGAACTGGTCGCTTTTAACCAGGCTGGCATGGAGGACACAGAGCGCGCCCAGGTGGCGCGCCATTTTAACAGCCTGATTCATAAATTAGGGCAGGGGCTAAGCGGTTGGGTCGCGCAAACCGGCGTCCCACTGCGCGCCGACAATGTGCAGGCGTATCCGCACTATATCGAGACCTTCCCCGGAATCTGTTCGGGGATGTATGCGCCCTTATTAATTGGCGAACGGGTTGTCGGCTGCATTAGCGTGGAGAGCGAGACGCCCCATGCTTTTACTGAAAATGATGAACGTCTACTGCTCATTTTAGCCAGCCAGGCTGCGGTTGCGTTTGAGAATGCCCACCTCTACCAGGCTATACAACAAGAGCTAGAGGAGCGACGCCAGGCTGAAGTGGCCTTGCAGCAGCAATTTAATGAGTTACAGGCCAGCCGTAAGGAGACGGACTTTCTGGCAAATCTGCTTGAGCAGTCGTCACAACCGCTGGGAGTTGGTTTCCCAGACGGCCGTTTCGGTATGGTTAACACCGCTTTTTGCCACCTGGTCGGTTGCCGTAAAGAAGAACTGCAAGCGATGGATTGGAACAAGGCGCTGACCGCGCCCGAATGGTGGGAAAGCGAGCTGCGCCACCTGCAACGGTTACAGCAAGATGGACAACCCGTGCGCTATGAAAAGGAGTACATCCACAAAGACGGCCGTCGCATCCCTGTCGAGCTATTTGTGCATCTGATGCGGGACGAGATGGGAGCCATTGCGTATTATTACGCTTTTATCACCGACATCACCGAGCGCAAACAGCATGAACGAGAACAGGAAGCAATCATTGCCATCAGCACCGCGCTGCGCGCCGCCCCCACGCGCGTTGAGATGCTGCCCATCATTTTGGATCAGATTGACGCTTTGTTGCAGGCTGAAGGAACAGCCCTGCTTATGGCAGACCCAATCAATGGCGACATAATTATGGAGGCGGCCCATGGCGTGTTCGCTGCGGCCGTTCACGATCATAGGAAGGCCGGCGAGGGTCTGTCGTATACGGTGATCGTCAGCGGCCAGCCTTTCGTGACGCCAGATATCCATCAGGAAAAGGGAGTGACCCGACCTGAGTTGTTCCGGCAGGTGCGGGCGGTGGCTTGTGTTCCCTTGTTGGCGCAAGAGCAGGTGAGTGGCGCTATCTGGGTAGGACGACAAAACGAGATTACGCCCGCTGAGATGCGTTTATTAACGGCCGTCGCCGACATGGCGGCTAACGCCCTCCAGCGCGCCACGCTCTATGAGCAAACGCGCAAGCAAGCAGAACAAATCACGCAAATCATGCACAGCGTGCCAGATGGGGTGCTGCTGCTGGATGCCCGTTATCAGATTTTGCTGGCAAATCCACCGGCGCGAGAATACCTGGCGCTGCTGGCCGGGGCGCAGATAGGAGATACGCTGTCCCGGCTGGCGGACCGCCCACTAGATGAACTGCTCACCTCGCCACCCTCCGGCCGCTGGCATGATCTGGCGCAAGCCGACCGCACTTTTGAGACAATAGTCCGGCCGTTGGTCAATGTCTCCACACCAACCGGATGGGTGCTTGTTCTGCGTGACGTAACGGAGCGGCAGTTGGTACAGCGGCAGCTCTATGAACAGGAGCGATTGGCAGCCATCGGCCAGTTGGCGGCGGGCATCGCCCACGATTTCAACAATCTTCTGGCGGTGATCACCCTTTACACGGAATTGGTGGCGCAGTCATCCCGGCTGGATGAACGCAACCAGGGACGACTGGCGACCATCATGCAGCAGGCGAACCATGCGGCCCATATGGTCAAGCAGATTTTAGATTTCAGCCGCCGCTCAACTCTGGAACGACGGCCGCTCGATCTGGTTCCGCTGTTCGGTAAGCAAGTTGAGCTGCTGCAGCGCACCCTGCCAGAGCATATCGAGGTTGGTTGGGTGTGCGAATTGGACGAGATGCTGGTCCTGGCCGACGCCACACGCCTGCAGCAAGTCATCATGAATCTGGCGGTTAATGCCCGCGACGCCCTGCCTCATGGCGGCCGGGTCACGCTGGAACTGAGCCAGATAACGCTGCGCCCCCGGCAAGAGCCACCGGTAGTCGGAATGTCCCCCGGTCGTTGGGTTTGCCTGCGGGTTGCGGATACGGGCGGCGGTATCTCGGCCGAAAATCTGCGCCGTATTTTTGAACCATTCTTCACGACAAAGACGCCGGGAAAAGGTACCGGGCTAGGGCTGGCGCAGGTTTATGGGATTGTGGCGCAGCACAACGGTCACATCACCGTCGCCAGCAAGATGGGCGAGGGAACCACTTTTACTGTTTATCTGCCGGAGCTGACAATAGCGACTGACCTTCCCCTCACCGAAGATAGCAATGCCGAACGGCCGTCTGGCCATGGCGAGTTGGTGCTGGTGGTGGAGGATAATGAGACGCTGCGGGCATCGCTGGTGGAGCATTTGCGCCAGTGGCATTATCGCGTGGTGGAGGCGGCGAACGGGGAAGAGGGGTTGGCGCGGCTGTCAGAGCAGGGCGCGGAGGTGACTCTGATCCTCAGTGATGTTGTCATGCCCCGGCTGGGTGGGGTGGAGCTATTCCAGATGTTGCGGCAGCAGGATCACCCCATTCCGATGATCTTGATGAGCGGCCATTCATTAGAGGAGGGTGAAGTGGCGGCTTTGCAGCGTCAAGGATTGTATGGATGGCTGCCCAAGCCACTAGATATAGACCGTCTGGCGCAGATGACGGCGGCGGCGGTGTCTAAACCGTGAACCGCTGCCTGATTACGGCCAGTCGCTCTTGAGTTTCATCATTCGCTCCTTACAATGCAGCCATAAATGCCAATTTCTCTACATTTTGAAAACTTTCGCCCCCTTCATGCCGGTTGAAGGGCCAGACCTGCATCCGTTTGGCGGCGGCGTAATGGTTGTACGCGGCAAACACGGTGGAGGGCGGGCAAATATCATCCATCAGCCCGGCGGAAAAGAGCGCGGGGCAGGTGGCGCGGGCGGCGAAGTGCATCCCGTCAAAGTAGTTCAAGGTAGCAAAAACGGCGTCTACTTTGTCGCGGTGACGCTGGCAAAAGCGGGCAATTTCCTGGTACGGGAAGCTGTCTACCAGTTCCACCGCGCGGCGAAAATGGCAGAGAAAGGGTACGTCGGGCATCGCTGCCCACAAATCGGGCACAAGGCCGGCCACAGCCAGGGTAATGCCGCCGCCCTGACTGCCACCGGTGATGATGATGCGCTGGGGATCAACGGCCGTATGCGCCCTGGCCGCCTCCACCGCACGCACCGCATCGGTAAACACGCGACGATAATAATACGTGTCCGGGTGCAGCACGCCGCGCGTCATGAAGCCGGGATAATGGGGATTGCTGCCCTCCGGCTCCGGGTCGGGGGTGTCACCGGTGCGCCAGGCGCTTCCCTGGCCGCGTATGTCCATCACCAGCAGCGCATAACCGGCCGTCGGCCACAACAGCCAGTCTAGCGGCAGGCCACGGCCACCACCATAGCCGATGTACTCCACCACGCAGGGCAGCGGTTCCGCGCGTTGGCGCGGCAGCAAAAACCACCCCTTAATTGGCTGCCCGCCATACCCGGCAAAGGTCACGTCGAACACTTCGATCAGTTTCAGATCTGTTGCTACCGGTTCAAAATGGGCGTTCAGCGGGAATTGACGGGCGGCGTCCAATGTTTGCTGCCAGAAGGCGTCGAAATCGTCCGGTTCCCGGCGTGGGGGTAAATAGGTTTGCAATTGTTCTAAGGGTAAGTCATATAACATGGGAGTTCCTCGGAAATCGGGCGTCGGAACCGGCTCAAGACTCACAACGTTCTACATGCGCCGTTTCCACGCGCATCAGGTTTGTTGAGCCGACGAGATTGGGGGAAATGCCCGCCGTCATGACGACAACATCCCCTTCATGAATCAGTCCCAAATCAGCCACCCGTTCAAGGGCGTTGTCCAAAATCTCTTTGCTGCCGTGCGCCCGTTCCCCTAACAGCGGCCAGACGCCGTGAAAGAGCATCAGGCGGCGCTGGACGATGGGGCTGGGCGTGATGGCAAAAATGGGGCAAGGAGGGCGGTAACGCGATAACATTTCCGCAGTGCGCCCAGACATGGTAGCGGAGATGATGGCCGCCGCGCTCAGGTCGTGCGCCGTCTCGCAGGTGGCGTGGCTGACGGCGTCGGTGATGGTGGCGACGGGGCGTTGGACGTAAGACGGCCGTTCCCACATCCCCACCCCTTTTTGTTCGACATCATGCGCGATGCTGACCATCGTTTTCACCGCCTCAAGGGGATATTTGCCGGCGGCCGTTTCTCCGGAAAGCATCAACGCGTCGCTGCCGTCGAGAATGGCGTTGGCGACGTCGGTGGCTTCGGCGCGGGTGGGGCGCGGGTTACGGATCATGGAGTCGAGCATTTGCGTGGCCGTGATCACCGGTTTCCCGGCCGCATTGCACTTGCGAATCAGCATCTTTTGCACCATCGGCACTTTTTCTGTGGCGATCTCAATACCCAAATCGCCGCGCGCGACCATAACGCCATCGGCGGCGGCGATAATTTCGTCAATGCAGGTGAGCGCCTCCGGTTTTTCGATTTTAGCGATGATGGGGGTGAGGCGGCCGTCGGGACGATGGCTATCTTCACTCAATTCCGCAATCCGCGCCTGCAACTGCTGCACCTCGGCCGCCGAGCGCACAAACGAGAGCGCGATCCAGTCTACGTTATGCGCCAGGGCAAATTCCAAATCTTGCCAATCCTTGGCCGTAATCGCCGGAATAGAGAGCGAGGCGTTGGGCAAATTTAGCCCTTTGTTCGATTGGAGCACACCGCCGATAACGACTTCGGCGTAGATATCACTGTCATTGGCAGCGCGTACCCGCACATCCAACAGGCCATCGTCAATCAGAATACAGTCACCCGCAGCCACCTCGCGCGGTAGATTAGCGTATTGCAAAGGCACAAGAGCCGGTTGGTCAACGGTCGCCGCCTGCCCCACCACCTTGCGGCTGGTGAGAATGATGATCTCTCCGGCGCTGATGGCAACCCCTTCCCCCATATCGCCAATGCGCAGTTTGGGGCCTTGCAGATCAACCAGAATAGCGACCGGCAGGCGCAGTTCGGCCGCCGCTTCGCGGATACGGGCGATATTTTCGGCGTGAAATTCCTGGCTGCCATGGGAAAAATTGAGGCGGGCTACATTCATGCCGGCCATGAGTAACTGGCGCAGCACGCGCGGTTCGCGGCTGGTGGGGCCAATGGTGCAGACAATTTTAGTGCGTAACATAAGGCTCTCCTGCAAAATGTAGGGCGAACTGGAAAGTTTGCGCTACAGAAAATGTAGGGCGAACTGGGAAGTTCGCCCACACAAACTGGAAAGTTTGCGCTACAGAATCGGGGACCGCATCGTTTGCCACCAGCGCTGCAAGCGGTCAAGATGGTGGCCGGGGACGAGGATGGTATGGTTGCCCAACGGCGCGCGCAGCAAGTCGCCCACGTGACCGCCATGCGTCAGGCGCACTTCGGCCTGCGTGCGGCAGAGATTTTCGGCGTGTCCGGCTTGCAAAATCTCCCCTTCGGCCAGCCAGAGGCGGTCCATCCCTTTGCCGCCAATACGCAGCAGCGTCACCGGCCCGGCGGCAAAACTGCCCTGAATGCCGATCCCTTCGCCTGATTCGAAATGGGAACGCAGGCGGTACGCTTGCACAATACGACGCGGCACAGTGCAGTGCGCCAGCCAGAGCGTGTTGCGGGTTTCGTCTATTTGCGCCGGATTGGCCATCCAGGGAATTTCGCCAAGCAGCTTGTAAGCCCACAGCAAGCCGACCGTGCTGACCAGGTCGCCTTCGCAGCCGGCGATGACGCCTTCGTCGGTGAGCTGTGCCAGACCAAAGCAGCCGGTGGTTTTGAGGCGCATCACGATGTCGAAGCAGCGCACGGTGAGGGCGTCGAGGCGCTGCTGCTGCACCACGTCTTTGAGGGCAATGTAGGTGCGGGCGGCGTCGGCGATTTGGGCGGTGGTGGGTTCGCGGATGTCGGCGGCGCTGGCGCGCAGCTCAGCGACGTGGTCGGCGACGGCCGCAGCGGGCACGGCTTGAATGGCGGCTTCTACATCAACCAGGTCAACGGGGATGACAGTAGGTCCCCACGCCTGGCGCACGGTGGCCGCGCCGGGCATACTGGCGACGAGCCAGTCGGATGGGTCACCGACAAGACCGATGCGCGCCTGTTGTAGATAATGCCAGACGGTGAGGTTGTGTACGGCCGTTGCCAATTCCCACCAGCCCACTTCATCCTCTGCGCTGCGCAGGTAAAAGATGCGTCCCGGCACGCCGTCTTGCTGCAAGCGCGCCAATGTTTCCAACGCGGCCGGGAGGGAGTTGTGGGTGGGGTGCGCCAGGAGCAGCACAGGTTCACCGGGGATGCTCTGGCGGCGCGTGGCATAGTGTCCCAGGATGGCGTTTTCCGTGCCGCCGGTGACGACGAAGTAGCAAAGCGGGAGTGGGGTGTCCAGGCGCTCGGCTGGCTGCCACATCCCGCCGATAGCGGCCAATGGCTCCAGGTAATCGTGGATGATAGTGCGAATGCCGTCCGTTCCCGGAACCAGGCTGGAGGCGACAGGCAAAAAAGCGAAGGGTGTTGTCATGGGTAAAAGCTCCTCGTGTCAATCGAGCATCCTTGCTCGATGCCCGAACAAGGATGTTCGGGCTGCATGTCCTTGTGTAAATCGAGCATCCTTGCTCGATGCCCGAACAGGGATGTTCGGGCTGCATGTCCTTGTGTCAATCGAGCATCCTTGCTCGATGCCCGAACAGGGATGTTCGGGCTACATGTCTCCCTTGTTAGCAGGCAAGACGGCCGCTGCTGGTAATGCCAGGTGCAGCGTGCGTTGAGGGAACGGGATTTCAATGCCCGCGTCGTTGAGCGCCTGATACAGGGCCGTGTTCATTTTATCCACGATGCGGCGTGTCTCCACGTAATTTTCAATCCAGCAGCGCACGGTAAAGTTAAGCGACGAGTCGCCGAATTCTAAAAACAGCGCCTCGATTCGTTGATCGCCCATCACCCAATCCTGGACCTTAATCGCCTCAATCATCACCTGCCGCGCGCGCTCGATGTCTGAACCATAGGCAATGCCAACGGTTGTCTGCACGCGGAACATGGTATTGGGGTCGGAATAATTGACGACAAGCCGTTTGCCAATGACGGAGTTGGGCACGGAGACCATGCGCTGATCGCGGGTGAGAATGCGTGTGCTGCGCAGACCAATTTCCACCACGTCGCCCCAGGTGTCAATGTCTAAAATTTCAATGCGGTCGCCGATTTTGAACGGCCGATCTACCATAATGGTGAACCCGGTCAGCATATTCCCCAACGTCTCTTGCGCCGCCAGAGCCACCGCCAGCGAACCGATGCCCAGCGTCGTCACCAGGGCGCTGACTTCGATGCCATACCGCCCCAGGATGATGATGACGGCCATTGCCGACAACGCAATCTGGATAATGTAGCGGAAGAGGTTGAGAAACTGATCATCTAACGTGGTATCGGTCTTATGGACTATTTCACGGCCGTACCAGTAAATGATGCCGCCCACCAGGCGATGCAAGAACAGGAAGATGATAACCGCATAGGCGACAAAAAAGAGACGGCCGATTTGCACGTCCCAGCGAGCCGGAATAGCGTTGATCTGGCCGAGCGCCATTTCCAGGCCGGCAACCAGGATCGCCACACGCAGCGGGAATTTACCGGCAGTGACAATGGCGTCATCCAAATGTGTTTGGGTGCGCCCCACCACTTTATGCGTGACCCACGTCAACAACCAATTCGACAGGCGGCTTAATAGCCAGCTTGCCAGAATAATCAAAACGGCCGTGCCCACTTCCTGCAACCATGTCATCGTCATTCTCTCGCTTTGTTTACTATAGGATTTACGATTAACGATTTGCGATTTACGATTGGCCTGCCCCTGGCAAGCTATGCGAAAACCCCAAATCTTTTTCTTAATATCTATAGTTCTCCGTTTTCTCTCTGTGAATCTCTGTGTATTCTCCGTGTAACTCCGTGTAACTCTCTGCCCCTTTATTCCAAATAATGTCTACTGTTTCTGTTATCGCCGAGTTTCGTTATAATCGCAACTCGGACTGCCCGCTTGAGGATCGCGCTTGCGAATGATAAGCAAACATCCTCTCGTTTTCAAGCCCATCTGTTTAATAAGGATAGATTGTATCCTTTATCCTGCACCCTTCACCCTTTTTTGAGGAGATGTCAACATGGATGATAAATACACCATGCCTGCGCCAGATGAAATTGAACGTCTTATCGCCGAGGGCCGCCTGGCCGAGTTACACGACCTGTTAGCCACCATTCACCCGGCCGATATTGCCGTTTTGCTAGACGAACTCTCCGCCGACGAGGCTGTGATCGTCTTTGAGATGTTGTCGCTGGAAGTTGCCAGCGAGGTGCTTGATGAAACGGGCAGCCTGGTACGTCAAGAACTGGTGGAAAAAGTTGATGACGAACGGCTGGCCGACTTGCTCGACACCCTCCCCATGGATGACGCGGCCGAATTTTTGGAAGACCTGCCCGATCCCGTATCCGAACGGCTGATCGGCTTGATGGAGCCAGAAGAAGCGGCCGACGTGCAAGAAATTCTCGCTTACGAAGAGGAAACGGCCGGCCGTATCATGACCACCGACATCGCCATGCTGCGCCGTCATTGGACTGTCGCCGAAACGCTGGATTATCTTCGTTCCCTCGAAGATGCAGAAACAATCCACTATCTTTATGTGGTAGACCGCACCGACAAGCTCATTGGCGTTGTTCCCCTGCGCGAATTGATCATGGCCCTGCCCAACGCCACCATTGAATCGCTGATGAAAGAACAAGTGGTCGCTGTGTCGGCAACGGCCGATCAGGAAGAACTGGCGGAAATGATGTCCCGCTACGACTACTTTGCCATGCCGGTGGTGGATACAGCGGGACGACTGTTAGGCGTCGTTACCGTTGACGACATCCTCGACGTTTTCGAGGAAGAAGTCACCGAAGACATCCAGCGCCTCGGTGGTTCTGAACCATTAGACCAACCCTACTTTGCCGCCTCGATCACCCAAATTGTGCGCAAACGCATTGGCTGGCTCATGCTTCTTTTTGTCGCTTCCACCCTGTCTGGCGAAGTCATTCGCTTTTTCCAAAACGAACTGGACACCATTGTCGCCCTCGGCTTCTTCATCACCCTCATCACCGGCACCGGTGGCAACGCCGGTTCGCAAACAGTCGCCACCATCATCCGCGCCATCACCCTCGACGAAGTGAAGATGGGCAATATGTGGCAGGCATGGCGGCGCGAAGTCCTTGTTGGCTTCATGCTAGGTTTGGCAATGGGCGCTGTCGGCATTGTCCGCGCGCTGCTCTGGCACACCGGCTTCGACGTAGCCCTGGTCGTGGCCTTAACGTTACCGGTCGTCGTCATCTGGTCTACAACCATCGCCACGATCATTCCCATCGTTGCCGACCGGGTTCACATTGACCCAACGGTCATTAGCGGCCCCATGATCACCACCATCGTAGATGCTTCTGGCTTGTTAATTTATTTTTCACTGGCAAAATTGTTGATAGCGGTAATCTAATCAGTAACGCGATTTGGCAAAGGGTATGTTTCATTTCGAGGAGACGAATGAACAAATACGTCGCGCGGCGACATTCATTCGTTTAGAGGAGTAAGTGATGTACACAAATGCCCCCTTAGCAATTCCCGACAGCCTGGTACAGGCGCTGCGCCAGGCACAACACATCGCTATTCTCACCGGCGCCGGCACATCAGCCGAAAGCGGCGTACCCACTTTCCGCGAGGCGCAAACCGGGTTGTGGGCGCAGTATGACCCGCAGGAATTAGCGACGCCGCAAGCATTTCAGCGCAGTCCAAAGCTGGTATGGGAATGGTACGAATGGCGGCGCGGCCTGGTGGCTCAGGCGCAGCCCAACCCCGGCCATTATGCCCTGGCGCAGTTGGAGCAGCTTGTACCCACTGTAACGCTGATCACGCAAAATGTGGACGGGCTGCACCAACGCGCCGGCAGCCGCAACCCCATTGAATTGCACGGCAATATCATGCGTACCAAATGCTTTGCTGAAGATAAAATAGTCACTTCATGGGCGGAAACGGGCGACGTACCCCCACGTTGCCCGCGCTGCGGTAGTTTGCTACGCCCGGATGTGGTTTGGTTTGGCGAGAGTTTGCCTTACGCGGCGCTGCAAGAGGCGCAGCAGGCGGCGCGCACGTGTGACGTTTTTTTGACCATTGGCACGTCGGCGTTGGTACAACCAGCCGCATCACTGCCTATAACGGCTATGGAAGCTGGCGCCATTACCGTTGAGATCAATCCACAGTCAACGCCCCTCACACGATATATGACGCACGTGCTGGCCGCCGCATCGGGCGCGGCGCTGCCACAATTGCTGCAAGCGGTTTGGTAACTGTTTACATAAGCGGCATTGTTGTTTATACTACGTGGCATGTCAGGTTCAGATGAAAGAAACAAGCAAGTCATTCCGTTAGGGATGGTTTTGATGAGCATCGGGGCGATTATCGTGGCGGCTGTGTTGGTCATTTGGATCATGGTTCCGGCGCGGATGCCACGTCCGCTTTACCTGTTAGCAGCGCCTTATTGGGGGGGAACGGCCGTTTTGCCCACCCGTCTACCCGTCGCCAATATGCCCACTATCGGGGAAGGCGAATCTGGCGCAGCAAACGCGCGCATCCCCCTCACCTCCGTTGAACCCTACACCACGTACCCCGATTACTTCGTGTCTGCGGCCGACGCCATCGTCACCAACCCGCAGGCAGGCAAGCCCATTCGCATTGCCATCCCCACCCTCAACGTAGACGCTCCGATTAGCGAAGTCAGCTTGAACCGTTTTGCCGTCAGTGGCGGCGCGTATTATCAATGGGACGTGCCTGAACAGTACGAAGCGGGCTGGCACAACAACAGCGCCCGTCTCGGTGAGGTTGGCAACACCGTCCTCAACGGCCATCACAACATTCATGGTGAAATCTTCCGCGACCTGGAGGACCTGGAAGAGGGAGATGAAATCATTGTCTACGACGCGAACCACGCTTATACCTATGCCGTGGTCGCCAAAGAAATCTTTGCCGAAAGCGGCGAGACAGTGGCTGCGCGGCTGGAGAACAGCCGATGGATCGGGCAAACAGAGGATGAAAGACTTACCCTCGTCACCTGTTGGCCTTATACAAGTAACACGCACCGGTTGATCATTGTCGCCAAACCGGTGGATTCATAAAAGGCGATTTTCAATCAAGGAGGTCTTGCGATGAAGAAATTTTTATCTGTCAGCCTGCTGCTGCTCTTGCTGCTCTCGCTGTTGGTCGGCGCGCTCGCGGCGCAAGAAAAAACGCACGGCGCGATCCAGGGCGTCGTCTACGAAGACGTGAACGGGGATGGCAAATGCGTGGATACTGGGGTTGCCGGCGAAGTTCCCGTTGCCAACATCAACGTGGAATTTGTCAGCAGCGATGAGCAAACCGTGTTGACGATGTACAGCAGCCCAGATGGCGCGTTTGGCTTATATGCGGCCGGGTTTAGCTATTGGAAATTGACAGCCAGACCGGGCAGCGAATGGGTTGTCACGTCACCCAATCCTATTTATGCGCCCATTGACGCCGCTAATCCGGCGATTGCCGGCCTCTTTTTCTGCGTGAAAAAGGCGAAGACAACGACGGTATTGTTACCCCGGTCAGGTGATATAGTTAGTGCGGGGTGGTTGGGGGGAACGGCCGTTACCGGCATCATCCTTCTCATTGCTGGCTTCGTTTTGGAAAAACGGCGACGTTTTGCCTGACGTCTTGCGTCTTGCGTGTTACATAATACGCAAGACGCCCTACGGCAGCAGCAGCACCTTCCCAACATTCTTGCGATCCTGCAAATAATGATGGGCTTCAGCAGCGGCCGTAAACTTAAACGTGCGGTCCACGTGCGGCCGAAAGAGCGCCTCGTCATACCAGCTCACAATCTGGCGCAGCCACGGCCGTTGCATCTCCGCGTGCTCCCACAAATGCCCCAGGTTCACCCCCAAAATTCCCTTGTTGTCATTCATCAACCGCGTCGGTGTATAAAACGGCAGTTTCGCCAGCCCACGCACAATCGGCCACCAGGAACGGTACTTCTGTGGCGTCAGGCTGCTCAGGCCAAAATGAATGAGACGACCGCTGGGGCGCAGCAGTCGGTAATTTTTCTGCCAATGGACGCCCCCTAATGGGTCGAGGACGACGTGAACGCCTTTTCCGGCCGTTAAATCCTGCACCACCCGTTCATAATCATAATTACGATAATCAATAGCATGGTTCAGCCCCCGTTCTAACAAAAAGGCATGTTTTTGCGGCGAAGCCGTCCCAAACGTCTCCGCGCCCAAGATTTTGCAGATGTCTAATGCCGCCAGCCCTACGCCCCCGGCCACGCTGTGAATCAACACCTTATCGCCTGGCCGCACCGATCCCATCACCACCAGCATCATGTACGCCGTCAGATAATTCACCGGCAGCGCGGCGGCATCAGTGGCGCTCATCCACTCTAATCGCTTAAACACTTGCTTATAAGGCACGCACACCACGTCACTATAGCCACCAAAGCGCGTTAACGCCAACACCTTGTCCCCTTCCTGCAAATCCGGCGCGCCCTGGCTAATGGCCTCAACCACGCCAGCTACCTCATAGCCAGGTACATAGGGAATGTCCGGCGCGTCCTGGTAAACGCCCATACGCCCGACAATATCGGCAAAGTTTACCCCGGCTGCTTCCACGCGAATGCGCACCTCGCCAGTATGGAGAATTGGATCTGGCGCATCTTGTAAACGCAATACTTCAGGCCGGCCCGGTTTCGTAATCCAGATTTGCTTCATGGCGGCAAAGTATAACCGCAGCCCCTGCCATAGGCGAATGGGAATGATGGGCATGAAAAAGCGGGGGTTAAGGGATTCGGGGATAAGAAAATCCCGAAATCCCTTAATCCCCGCCAGTTCCAGAGCGGGAATCGAAAACTTAATCTATTTCTCGTCCGTCCGTTCTACTAAAATCGTGCAGTCTGTAACCAATGCCGCAACCAGACCCAGAGCCGCGTAAACGGGCAGCAAGGCAATCCCCGCCACGCCCAGCACCAATGGGATTTCCAGGTGAATGTGGCGCGCCTCATTCTTGATGACCAGACGGCGCACCGTCGTCTCTTTCACCAGTTTCTTCACAAAATTTACCAGCTCTTCACCGGCCACGACGAATTCTTCTGTCCAGCTTTCTTCTTCTTTGTGCGCTTCGTTTTCCGTTTCATCAACGTGGATTTTTCCCACTTCTTCTTCCATTACTTTTTCTTCATACTCGTTCATCTTTATTTATCTCCCATATAAATGTAGGGTGAACTTTTCAGTTCACTACAGATTTTTATTCTGCGCTATTGAGCAGCGGCGACTGCGCGACGATTGCGCACTAATAGATACACGCCATAAGCGATCAGAGCCAATGGCAGCCATGGTTGGAAGCTCTCAAAAATGATGACTTCAAAGAACACGGCCAATCCTAAAAACAGGATGGTCATGGTACGGATAAACCGACGGCCGCGTTCATGGGCGCGATGTTCTGGGTCAAAGCGGCGCATGTACATCACGCCATAGGCGGCGGCCGCCAGCACCAACGTCCAGCTATACGCCCACGCCTCAAAGTGGCCGGTCAGGTTCATGACAAACAGCAGCAGTCCTACCATCACCATCATTGCTCCTGGTACAGCCAGGAATGCCAGGCGACGCGGCCGTTTGGGGGCAGCCTCATAAGCCGGCCACAGCAGCAGCAAGCCTGGCATGATGACAAACATGGGCCAAAATATGTCAATGAGGTGAATCCCCATCATGTTGGTTGCCAGCAAGAAGATGCCTGCTCCGATTAACCCTAAGGCCGGTAATGAGGCTTCCCGGTTGACTTTACGCGCCTCTTCTGCTTTGAATACAGCTTCGTCACTCATTGTGACCTCCTCTATCAGGTTATACATGGTATCCATAATCCGTAACCCGTAACCCGTAATCGGTAATCGGTAATCCGAAGGGCATTGCCTCTGGAAAATGCCATCGGATAATGGTGTACGGACTTACGGGTACTAATAAATCTGTGGCTCATTACGGGAAGGGGAAAAGAAAGTTGCAGCGCTCCGTTTGCCAACCTTCGCGGTCTTGGAGACCGCAGCGGTTTAGAAGAGGCTGACCAGCACGTAGGCGACAATGCCAAGCAAAATGAGCACAAACCCGACAACGGCCGCTGTCATACAGCCGCGCATCGAGTCATCACTGGCGGTCATGATGCGAAAAGCGCCCCACAAACTGGTGACAGCCCCGGTAGCAAAAATGATGGTCCCCACCAACAACAGGACGCCGCTCAACCAACTGATGCCGGGGAAAATGGCGCTGAGCGTGCGGCTGACAAAAAGCCCCGCGCTGAAAATGAAGAGTCCGGCGAAGATGCTGCCTAACCCGGCCGTTACCAACTGTGCGCCACCACCAGCCCGCTGCCAGGCGATCTGCCACCGCTTCTTTTGGTAAACATAATTGACAACATACTCCGCATCCTGCTCGGCAATCCCTTTGAAGATCAATTCTTTCTTCACGGTCAGCACGCTGTTCCCAGACGCCAGCGATTTATAGACGTACTCCACCAGTCGTTTCGTCTCAAATTCATACTGCTTCTCAAAATCGTCATATTGGTGCATCGGTCATTCCACTCTATTCTCGCTGTACGATGCCTTCACGCCAGGCGTAAACGGCCGCTTGCGTCCTATCGCCCAGGTGCAGTTTGCCGAGGATATTGCTGACGTGGCTTTTCACCGTTTTCTCGCTGATGATCAACTGCGCGGCAATTTCGCTGTTGCTCAACCCATCGGCGATCAATTTCAATACCTCCATCTCCCGCTCACTCAGTTCGGTGAACGGGTTGATGGCCGCCTGGCGGCTGCCGTGAATCTCCTGTACCACGCGCGCCGCCACACGCGAATGCAGCGTCGCTTCACCGCGCGCCGCTTTGCGCACGGCGTCAGCCAGGTCAGCAGGGGCCACATCTTTGAGCAAGTAAGAGAGCGCTCCGGCGCGAATGGCGGGGAAAATATGCTCGTCCTGATGATAAGATGTCAGGACGACGATTTGGGTGCGCGGGCTAACTTGCTTGACGCGGCGCGTCGCCTCCACGCCGCCCATGCCGGGCATGATCAGGTCCATCAACACCACGTCGGGGGCATATTCAGCGGCCAAATGCACGGCCGTTTCCCCCGCCTCCGCCTCCGCCACCACTTCCAGGTCTGGCTGGGCCTGCAAAAAGGCGCGTACCCCCTGGCGCACAACCTGGTGGTCGTCTACGAGCATCACGGTGATGAGATCAGTCATAGCAAACTCCTGCGGAAATCATGAAGGATGAATTTTCATACATAGTGGCGTGTCATGCTCATGAACTCTTTCTCAGGCTGCGAAGTATGGATGGGCGTGAAGGCAATGATGGTTGTCCCCTGACCCGGCCGGCTGTGAATGTCGAGACGGCCGTTAATCACCGCCATCCGTTCCTGCATACTGAGCAACCCCACGCCTCCCCGGCCATCCGTAGGGTCAAAACCGCACCCATTGTCCTGTACCGTCAGGGTGACGTCATCGAGGGTGAGGGTGAGATGCAGCACGGCCGTATCCGCCATGCTGTGACGGGCCACATTCGCCAGCGCCTCCTGCGCCACGCGAAACAACGCCTGTTCCAACGGCAAGGGCAGCGGCTGCGCCCCCTGAATGCGCACATCGGCCGCGATGTTGGTACGGCGCGACCAATCAGCGACAAAGTCGCGCAGCGCCTCCGCCAACCCTTTTCCGGCCAACGCTGCCGGGCGCAGTTCCTGAATCAGCCCGGTCAACTCCTGCTGCGCCTGGCCCGCCAGCTTTTCCGCCTCCACCAAACTGGCGCGCGCCGCCGTCACATCCTGATCGAGCAAAGCGTGCGCCGCGCCGATTTGCATGGCGGTGGCAAATACCTGCTGTTTCACCGAATCGTGCAAATCGCGCGCCAGCCGGTTGCGCTCTTCTACTGCGGCTAACTCCTGCCGCGTCTCTAGTAAATTCTGCAACTGCTCCGCCATACGATTCAAGCGGCGGCTGAGGTGGCCGAGTTCGTCGCCAGAGTCGTCACGGGCCACTACCGAAAAATCCCCCTGGCTCCAGGCGTCGGCGGCGGCCGTTATCTGACCAATGCGGCGGGTGAGGCCGCGCGCTGTGAGGAAGCCGAATAGCGCGCCGATTAACCCGGTCGCCACCGTGATCGGGATCAGGCTGGCGGCAATGGATTGCAAGATTGGCGTCAAAATCTCTTCGCGCCAGATCGGGATACGAAACACGAGCACCAGGACACCGACCACCCCGCTTTCCTCATGCAAAACCGGCAGCGCGATCAACTGCGCTCCATCGTCACCCCGAATCATGCCTTGATAACCGGCGCGGGCCTCTTGCAACACGGCCGTTCCGCTCGCAAAGCCCACAGCCTGCCACACTTCGCCAACGGCCGCTGCCCGCTCCGGCGTTTGCGCCAACAACGTCAGATCAGGCCCCAACACGTAAAGCTGCTGCTCCGCATCGTTCAGGCGCAATTGAGCCAGCCGGAGACTGGTCGTCTCTTGCACGCCGGCCGATGGCGAAAATTGCGTTTGCGTGTCTATCAGGGAATCGGCCCACGCTTGCAATCCATCCACATCGGGCGGCGTTTGCGCCAGATAGATGCGGGCTGCCGGAGCCAGCTCGTTTTGCATGGCCTGAACCATGAGATTAGACAGGATGTCCGAGCCAATCAGGTACAAAACAAGGGCGAACAAGAGTAGCTCGACCACAAACAGCGCCCCGGCGCTAACCAGGGTATAGGAAAAAGTAAGCCGCCATTGCAGGCGGCGAAAAGGTGTGAAAAGCCATGACAGTCGCGCCATGAAAATAGCTTACCTCAGGTTGGATGTTTCGTCATCCATCTCCCGTAATCCGTGAGCCGTGAACCGTGAGCCGTAATCCGTAATCCGTAAACGGTTCACGCTTCACACTCATCCGCCCAACTCTTGCCGCTGGAAGAGAGCGACGGCCGTTCCCAGGCATAATAAGGTGTATCCCCCCAGCAAGAGGACGGCCGTGGCGACGGATGGCGCGCCGGTGGCCGCCGCCACGGCTGCGGTCGCGTCATGGCTGATTTGCCCCATCACGTGCCCATTGGCGATTTGCGCCAGGGAGGCAGGGAAGTATTGGGCGATGGTCCCGGCTCGTTCCCCCAGCAGCGGCAAAAGCTGCATCGCCAGCGGTTCGCCCAGAGTGACGAAAGCCAGCCCGCCACCCACCGTCAGCGCCGTTGAGCGGCTGGCGACGGCCAACAGCATCGCCAGGGCCGCATAGGGAAGCAAACTGTAGGCCACCACCAGCACGGCCAACCCCAGGTAGCCCCAGTTGATGGCGGCAAAGGGAACCTCATCCAGGTAGCTGGCGCTGAGGATACCGGTGATCAGGCCGCCCAACAGGATGACGACGAGGATAAGCAGCAAGGCGGTCAGGGCGACGGCCGTAAACTTCGCCACCAACACGCTCCAACGTGGCACGCCACGGCTCAACCAGAGTTGGAAGCTGCGCCAGGCATACTCCTGCGCCGTTACCGCGCCGCTGAGTACGACCAGCAAAAAGACGCCCCACGTGCTGGCGATGTTCAGCAGCAGCGTAAAGCTCAACGGCCAGGTCAACATCGCCTGCACCTGCGGCCCATCCATCCCCTCAATGCGAAAAGCCCCGCTTTCGCTCACGCCACTGTCCAGCATTTGCTTGACGGTGAAGAAAAGGGCGATTGCGCCCAGGGTGACGACCGCCATCAGCGCCAATTCCACCCAAAAGATGGCGCGCCGGGTTAATTTCTGTTGTTCAATCTGCATCATTTGTGCCAACATGATTTATCTCCTCGTAAAGGTCACTCGCTGGTTAGGGATAGGAAAACGTCTTCCAGGTCAGATCGGCGGGGCAGCACTTCGCCGGGGTAAATGCCATGCTGCGCCAGATGGGCAACGGCCGTTTCCCCATCAATACCCGCCACCTGCACGTAAACACCGTTTGTCTCCACGTGGCTGACGCCTTCCACCGTTTGCAACAGCGCCGCTGCCATGGGCGGCGCTGGCACGCGCAACTTGACCACCGTTTGCGACTGCGCCAACAATTCGTTCACCGACCCTTGCGTGACGATTTTGCCCTGGTGAATGACGGCGATGCGGTCACACACTTGCTCCACCTCATGCAGCAGGTGGCTGCTCAGAAAAATCGTGACCCCCTCCGCTGCCAACTGGCGAATCAGTTCCCGAATTTCGCGCATACCAGCCGGGTCCAGGCCATTGGTCGGCTCGTCGAGAATGATTAGCTCTGGTTCGTGCAACAGTGCGGCGGCCAGTCCCAACCGCTGTTTCATGCCGGTGGAATAATCCTGTACCTTGCGGTCGGCCGCGCCGGTCATGTTCACCCGTTGCAGCGTCTCGTCAATGCGCGCCGTGTCCACGTCAGGGTAAAGCCGGGCCAGCAGGCGCAAATTTTGCCGCCCGGAGAGGTACGGGACCAAAGCGGGCGCGCCCACCAGCGATCCCACGCGACGCAGCGGCTGGCTGCGCGCCGGCGTCACCGGTTGGCCGAAGAGTTCGATACGGCCGTCTGTCGGGTGAATCAGACCCAGGATCATGCCAATGGTCGTGGTTTTGCCCGCGCCATTCGGGCCGAGGAAACCAAAAACCTCCCCGCGTCTAACTTGTAGGCTTACCTCTTGCACCGCCACGACATTGCCAAAATGCTTGCAAAGTTGATGAGTTTGTAAAATAGTGTCACTCATGTACTGCCTCCGTAACGTTTAGGAACGAGAATTAAATAATTTGCCCATTTAGATTGGTTCAATCTCCGAAGATTGAACCAATCTT
>JACSRF010000109.1 GCA_014879875.1 Anaerolinea sp. | reverse complement strand
CTAACCTGGACAAGCCAGAAAAGAATTTAACGCAAAGGCACAAAGAGACAAAGAAGAAGAAAATCCTTTACGCCTTTCTTCCTTTGCCCCTTTGCGTTAAAAATTCTTGTACATCATGCAAGCATCTCACTGGAAAGGCACTAATGCCGGTGTAAATCCTTGTGCATGATGTTGCGCGTCTCGCGCAGACGGTCATCGGCGGGCATGTCAATCAGCCGCTCATTCATGTGCGCGTCGTTTTCTTGTTGCAGCAGCTTCGCCATGTAATCAATGATGCTTTCCGGGAAGATGCCGTCCCGTTCATACAAGTGGCGCTCTTCTTGCAGCAGTCGCGCCGAGTCTACGCAGCTTGATGGCAGCGATTTGAGCCTGGCCATCAACTCTGCATTACGGAAAATGTTGCCGGTGACGTACAGGTCGTTGGCGATGTCCACGCTTTCCAGGTGAGTGAGTCCCCATTCGGCAGCCATCGTCATCCCGGCCAGCAGCAAATGGGTGAGGGCGCTGCCGTCGGGGCTGCGCAGTTCCACCGTTTGCCGGCCGCCGGCCGCCGCGTACCCTTCCGTTTGCTGTGGATTGAGCCGCTGCGCCAGGTTGTCGAAGCGCGACCAGCCCAATGGCACGCGAATAAGGGCGCTGCGGTTGGAGTCGCTCCAGCAGATGCGCGTGGGCGCTTCCTGGTTGGGCACTAAGCGCAGATAGGCGGAGGAAACAGTGTTGCCAAAGGCAATGAGGGAGCCGGCGTAGGTGCAAAAGCCGCCGATCATGCGTCTGGCTGCTGCCGACAATTTGCCATCGGCGTCGTTCATCACATTTTGGCCGTCCTGGCGCAGTTCGACGTGGACGTGCATCCCGTTGCCGGCGATGCCTTCAGCCAGTTTGGGGGTGAAGGTGGCGAGGAAACCGTGCCGGTAGGCGATGTTGCGGATGAGCCAGCGCGCCAGGATGAGGTTATCGGCCGTTTCCTCCACCGGCGTTGGTAAAAATTCAATCTCCAACTGCTCCGCCTGCTTCCCGGCAATCTCTTCCAGGTCGCTGCGCACGCTTTCGATGTAACCGACCTCGCTGTGCGCATATTTGACGGCGCCGGTGATTTGCGCGATGTGGCGCAGCATTTCGTGGAGGACGTGCCCCGCTTTGATGAAGGGGCCGGAGGCGTGGTAGCCGCGCTGTTTGGGGTTGGGGTAAAGCTGATTCGATGGAGCGCCGATGAGGAAGAATTCCAGTTCGCCCAGGGCGTGCAAGGTGAGGCCGGTGTTGCGTTGGAACAGTTGGTGCGCATTGTGCAGGATGGTGTCTAGCGCAAACGGCGCCCAATCGCCATCGCGGGTGATGTAGCGGCAGATGAAGTCGAGGCTGCCGCTGTCGAATGGGTTGAGGAAGGCGCTGCTGTAGACGGGCACGACGTAAAGATCGGAAAGGGACACGTCTACCAGGCCTTTGAAAATGGAGGAGCCATCTACCCGTTCGCCGTCGGCGAGGATGCGTTCGGCTTGCTGGATGCTGGCGATGGGCAGGGCGAGTTCTTTGAGCTTGCTGTCCAGGCCGGTGTAGTGAAAGGTGATGCGCTCGATTTGCTTTTCGGCGATCACTTTGAGGAAGTCGGCGCGGGTGAAGGCTTCGCGCGGCTTGTCTACCAGGAGAGAAATGGGGTTTGTGAGAGCAAGTGGATTGTTCATGGGATTGACGATTGACGATTAACAATTTGGGATTGACGATTTAGGATTGGGATTGCCAGAAGTTGTGCAGGATTTCGGCCGTTTCGGGCAGGCGTTCCCAGTGGGGTAGGCCGCGCGTGGGGGTGAGGCGGACGGCTTGCCAGTTGGCTTTGCGCTCGATGAGGTCGGGCAGGGTGTCGAAGTTGGAGTAGAAATCTTCGTCGTAAATGACGAGGGCGGGAACCTGCACGTTTTCGTAGACGATGGTGCGCACGTTGGGGGTGAAGAGACGGCCGCTGACAAAATGTAGGGGTACGTTCTCTGCGCCGGGCTGGTGCGCGGTGAGGTAGTCGTATTCCACAAACCCGGCGGGGATGTCGCCGACGAAGCTCTTTTGCAGGAAGAAGCGGATGCTGCGTTCGGTGGCGATGAGGTCGAAGAGGGCGCTTCCCCACAACGGGAAGGAGAGGAGTTTGTACACGGAGTCGCTGCTTTGGCTGACGTTGGCGCGTTGGGTGGCGCGCCCTTTGCCGGGCTGGTTGAAGCCGCTGGGGGAGATGAGGGTGATGGAGCTGAACCAGCGTGGCGTGGCGAGGGCAGCGCGCGCCAGGAATTCGCTTCCCAGGGAGAGGGCGATGGCGTCTACCGGTTCGCCGATTTGCGTGGCGACGAGGTCAGTGATGGCGTCGTCGAAGGTGGCCGGGGTGTAGTTGCGCGCTTCGCGGTCAGAGAAGCCATAGCCGGGCAGGTTAATGGCGTAGACGGGGCGCGTCCCGCGAAAATGCTCAAAGAGGGGGCGCATTTCGTAGGCGCTGGCGGCGGCGTTGACGCTGTGAATGAGGAGTAACGGCCGTCCGCTCCCACTTTTGTCGTGGTAATAGCTGACGTGCCCGGCCGTCTGGCTGTAAAAGCGCTTTTTTTCGGCGCGGATGGCGTCGGGCAAGGGCAGGTCGTGGTCTACGAATAGTTTGCTATAGGCGATCCAGGCGGCGGTGGGCAGGGCGACGGCCGTTGCCAGCAGCCCACCGAGCAATGCGAAGGGTTTGTTGCATTTGTCAGACATGAAAATACCTCCATTGGAAAGTGCATTAAGCTATACACGTATCACTATACTCGCCTTCGGTAAAAGTGAACAGGTGTTTTGACCTGATTTCTAGGTGACATTTATCATACCTGTTGACATCTCATCGTTATCTGTTATGCTTTGCGCCATGAATTTGGTTAATCAGACATTCTTTCGCCGTTTGCGTCGTCGCCAGACCACTGGTCTGGTGATTTGTTCTGTCTGATTTTTTGCTTCTAAATTTTTACGCTACAGAACCCGCCAGATCAGCAATGGTCTGGCGGGTTTTTTGTTGCGTTCACCAAAGAAGTTGAACTTCTGTAACGCAAACTTTCCAGTTCGCCCTACATAGGGTTCGTTCAGCAATAACTTTGGAGTTTACAGATTGGGCCAATCTCCAAGATTGGCCTAATCTCACCAAGTTAAAAACGGGCAAACCCATAGGAGAGTAAGTTGACTGTAAGAACAGGTATTTTTGGCGCGACCGGGTATACGGGCGTGGAGTTGGTGAAGATTTTGGCGCGGCATCCGGCGGTGGAGATTCGTTTTGTGTCGTCGCAGAGTTCTGCGGGGCAGATGTTAACGGCCGTCGCCCCCACAGCCCCTCCCTTACCCCTGGTCCCACCACAGGATGCGCCGTTGGACGAGATAGACGTGGCCTTTTTGTGTTTACCGCATGGCGCGGCAGCGGAGACGGCCGTCGCCTGCCTGGATGCTGGCGTGAAAGTGATTGACCTCAGCGCCGATTTTCGCCTGCGGGATGCGGCCGTTTACGAACAATGGTATGGCGCGCGCCATCCTGCGCCGGAGCTGCTGGCGGAAGCGGTGTATGGGCTGACGGAGTTTGCCCGCGACGCGCTGTCGGGGGTGCGGCTGGTTGCCAACCCTGGCTGCTACCCGACGAGCATTTTGTTAGCTGTGCAGCCCATTTTGCAGGCGGGGCTGGCAGCGGGGACGATCATCGCCGATAGCAAGTCGGGCGTCTCCGGGGCGGGGCGCGCGCCGAAGCAAAGCACCCATTTTGTGGAGGTGGCTGACAATTTTTCAGCTTACAATATTGGTCAGGTACACCGCCATTGGCCGGAAATCACCCAGGGGTTTGGTCTGTGGCAGGCCAATCCGCCCGACCTCATCTTCTCGCCCCATTTGCTGCCTGTGCCGCGCGGCATTTTGTCCACCATTTACGCGCCGCTGCAACCGGGATGGCGTTTGGCTGACGTGTGGGCGCTGTATGCGCAGACCTATGCGGATGAGCCGTTTGTACAGGTGTTGGCGCCGGGGCAGTTGGCGTCGCTGGCGCACGTGACGCACACGAACCGCTGCGCCATTGGCCTGGCGCAGGCGGGCGAGACGCTGCTTCTGACGTCGGCGATTGACAATCTGGTGAAGGGGGCGGCCGGGCAGGCGGTGCAAAATATGAATGTGATGCTGGGCCTGGCGGAGACGATGGGATTGGAGTAGGCATGATGCAAGTTATCAAAATTGGCGGGAATGAACTGGATGAATTGGTATTTCGGCAGGGGTTGGCGACGGCCGTTGCCGCTGCTGGCGAACCAGTGGTGATTGTGCATGGCGGGGGCAAGGCGATTGCCGACATGCAGCAGCGGCTGGGGTTACGGCCGTTGCAGGTGGATGGCGTGCGCGTCACCGACGCCGCGTCGCTGGATGTGGCGCAGATGGTGTTGTCCGGCCATGCGAATAAGCTGTTGGTATCGGCGCTGCTGGCGGCCGGCGTGGAGGCGATGGGCATCAGCGGCGTGGATGGCGGGCTGCTGCGCTGCCAGAAGAAGCTGCATCCGACGGTGGATTTGGGGTACGTGGGGGAGATTGTGCAGGTGAACTGGGCAGAC
>JACSRF010000382.1 GCA_014879875.1 Anaerolinea sp. | reverse complement strand
GCCGACGGCGCTGGCGCTGTTCAACCTCTGCTGCTTTTTAGCGCCGGAGGGGATCCCGCTGGCGCTGCTGCGCGACCACGCCGCCGCGCTGCCGCCAGAACTGGCCGCCGCCGCCGCGGACGACCTGGCGCTGGACGCGGCGATCACCCCGCTGCGCGCCTACGCCCTGGCCGCACGGGATGGCGACGCGCTGGCCGTCCACCGCCTGGTGCAAACCGTGGCGCGCGACCGCCTGCCGCCGCAACTGGCGCAGCAGTGGGCAGAAGCGGCCACCAACCTGCTGCGCGCAGCGTGGCCGTTTGACCAGCATAACATGGAGACCTGGCCCGCAGCCACCGCCCTGCTGCCACACCTGTTGGCAGCCCTGGCAGTGACGCAGGAGATCAACCTGGAAACAGAACGAGTAGCGTCGCTGCATAACAAGGTAGCTTTTTACTTGCACCAGGTTGGGCAGTACAAGCTGGCGCACACACATATACAGCGCGCCCTGGCCATTGACAAAAAGGCGCTCGGCCCCGACCATCCCACTGTTGCCACTCGCCTCAACAACCTGGGGACGCTGCTGCAAGATATGGGCGACCTGGGCGGGGCACGGCCGTATTACGACCGCGCCCTGGCAATTTGGGAAAGAGTTTTAGGCCCCGACCACCCCCAAGTTGCCACCGGCAACAACAACCTGGGGACGCTGCTGCAAGCGATGGGCGACCTGGGCGGGGCACGGCCGTATCTCGACCGCGCCCTGGCAATTTTGGAAAAGGCGCTCGGCCCTGACCACCCCGACGTTGCCGCTGGCAACAACAATCTGGGGGGGCTGCTGTACGCGATGGGCGACCTGGGCGGAGCACGGCCGTATCTCGACCGCGCCCTGGCAATTCGTCAAAAATCGCTCGGCCCGGACCACCCCGACGTTGCCCAAAGCCTCAACAACCTGGGGATGCTGCTGCAAAATATGGGCGACCTGGGCGGGGCACGGCCGTATCTCGACCGCGCCCTGGCAATTTGGGAAAAGGCGCTCGGCCCCGACCACCCTGGCGTTGCCACTGACCTCAACAACTTGGGGCTGCTGCTGAAAGCGACGGGCGACCTGGGCGGGGCACGGGAACCTCTCGACCGCGCCCTGGTAATTCGTGAAAAAGCCCTCGGCCCCGACCATCCCGACGTTGCCCAAAGCTTCAACAACCTGGGGACGCTGCTGCAAGCGACGGGCGACCTGGCAGGGGCACGGCCGTATCTCGACCGCGCCCTGGCAATTTTTGAAAAGAACCTCGGTTCCGACCACCCCAACGTTGCCACGCTCAACAACAATCTGGGGATGCTGCTGCAAGACATGGGCGACCTGGGAGGGGCACGGGAACATTTGCAGCGGGCGTTAGCCATTGCCGAAGATAGGCTTGGCCCCAATCACCCGAACACGCAAACCTTCCGCCGCAACCTGGCCGGCGTTGCGCGTCAGATTTGACAAATTTTGGAAATTTGTCAAATCTTGCGCGCAAATCTTGCGCCTTCACATTTCCCGCTTCACGTTTCCCGCGTACAATATGCCCATGAGCGCACGAGAACAAATCAGCGGCTCGGTGGAGCGGGTGACGTATTACAACGAGGAAAACGGCTACTCGGTGCTCCGCTTGAAGCCGGACAGCCGCGGCATGTTGCCCTTTCAGTATGCCAGTGGGCGCGATGGATTGATCACGGCCGTCGGCAACCTCCCCGAAGTCAACCCCGGCGAATGGCTCAAGTTGAGCGGGCAATGGGTGGCGCACGCCAAACATGGCCGTCAATTCCAGGTGGAATTGTGCGAACAATCGCTGCCCGCCACCACAGAGGGCATCAAGCGCTACCTCGGCTCCGGCATGATTCGCGGCGTGGGGCCGGTGATGGCCGAACGCATCGTCAACCGCTTTGGCGAAGAGACGCTGGCGGTGATTGACCATGATCCAGAGCGGCTGCTGACGGTGCTGGGCATTGGCAAGACGCGCGTGCGGAGCGTGATCAAGTCGTGGGCCGAACACCGGGCGATTAAAGATGTGATGATTTTTTTGCAGTCGCACGGCGTGCCGACGGGGCTGGCGATTAAGATTTACAAGAAGTACAAAGATGATTCGCTGGCGATGGTGCAAAACAAGCCGTACCAGCTTGTGCGCGACATTCATGGCATTGGCTTTAAGACGGCCGACAAAATCGCGCAAGCCTTAGGGCTGGCTCCCGACGACCCAGGGCGCATTGAGGCGGGCATCGCCTACACGCTGAACCGCATGGCGGAGGAGGGGCACGTCTACATGCCGCAAGAGGCGCTGGAACCGGAAGCGGCGGAGATTTTGGGGGTGGGGGCGGAGAAGGTAACGGCCGTACTCGACCAACTGGAAACCAACTCCTTCGTCAAACGAGAGACGATCCGGTATGCGGTAAGCGGTGATCGGTATACGGTAAGCAGTGATCCCCACTCCGCACTCCCCACCCCTTCGGCAAGCTCAGGGCAAGTTCCGCAATCCGCAATCCGCGAAGAGCGCGCCGTCTACCTGGCGCCGCTGTACCAGTCGGAGATCGGCGTGACGCAGCGCGTGCAGCAGTTGGTGGCGCACCCGACGAGCCGGTTGACGGTGATCCGGAAACAGTTAACGGTGAACAGTTTGCACTCCGCACTGCGCGTCCCTGCGGCAGGCTCAGGGCAAGTTCCGCACGCCGCGCTCCAGTTGTCCCCACAACAAGAGACAGCGGTGAGAACGGCCGTTGCCCACAAAGTCACCATCCTCACCGGCGGGCCGGGCACGGGCAAAACCACCTGCCTGCGCGCCCTGCTCGACCTGCTCGACCAGCACAAAGCGACCTACGCCCTCGCCTCGCCCACCGGCCGCGCCGCCAAACGGCTCAGCGAAGCGACCGGGCGCAGCGCCAAAACGATCCATCGTCTGTTGGAGTACAAGCCGGGCGAAGGGTTTGGGCGGCATCCCGACAACCCCATTGACGCCGACCTGATCATCATTGACGAGACCTCCATGCTCGACCTGGTGTTGGCGAACCATTTGCTGAAAGCGATCAGCGCGGACAGCCACCTGCTGCTGGTGGGCGATGTAGACCAACTGCCGAGCGTGGGCGCGGGGGATGTGCTGCGTGATTTGATTGCGTCGGGGGTTACGGCCGTTATCCGTCTCGACACCATTTTCCGCCAGGCGGCCGGTTCGCTGATCATCCACAACGCCCACCGCATCAACCAGGGACTCATGCCGGAAACCCGCGCCGACGCCACCGATTTTTTCATCTTCATTAAGCCAGAAGTTGAGGAAACGGCCGAGCTGCTGGTAGACATCGTACAGCGGCGCATCCCGCACAAATTCGGGCTGCATCCCATTGATGACGTGCAGGTGTTGGCGCCGATGTACAACGGCGTCGTCGGCGTCTCGGCGCTGAACGAACGGCTGCAAGCGGCGCTCAATCCGCCGGATAGCAAAAAAGCGGAGCGCCGCCTGGGCGGGCGCATTTTCCGCGTCGGCGACAAGGTGATGCAGACGGTGAACAATTATGACAAGAGCGTTTATAATGGAGACATCGGCCGCATCATGGCGCTGGACCTGCTGGGACAGACGATCACGGTGAGCATTGACGGCGCGCCGGTGGTTTACGATTTCCTGGAAATGGATGAGATGGTTCATGCGTTTGCCATTTCTGTCCACAAAAGCCAGGGCGCGGAGTATCCGTGCGTGGTTATGCCCCTGGTGACGTCGCATTACATGATGTTACAGCGCAATTTGCTGTATACGGCCGTCACCCGCGCCAAAAAAGTGGTCATCCTGGTGGGCACGCGCAAGGCGATCAACATCGCCGTGAAGAACAACAAGACGACGCAGCGCCACACGGCGTTGGATTGGCGGTTGCGTCGGTAATCGGTGATCGGTGAGCGGTAGGGCGCTAAATTTGGTGGGGGGGCGTGGGTGACGATAGACGGCTTTGGGATGGCGCGGTCGAAGACCGACGCGGTCGGAGACCGACCACAACAGGATAAAAGAGGGACATGGCTATGGCCCGTGAACGGATAGATCGCCTTTACTTTGTCACGGCTTCAGAAAACAAATTCAACGATTACCAGTTCTTGCTCGGTAAATACGCCGATTTGCGCTGGACCAGGCACAACGTCGAAGACCTGGTGACGACCGACCTGGCCATGCTCATCCGGCGTAAAATTGAGGCGATCCGACCGCTGCTGCCACACCTTCCCTTCCTGGTGGAACAAACAAACCTGCACATCCGCGCCTGGCGCGACCTGCCGGGCAATGTCACCGGCCTGTTCATTGATGGCGTCGGGGTGGATGGCATTTGCAAAATGCTCTCATCTTTCAGTGACCGCGCCGCCACCGTCATCACCGATCTAGGCTTTCATGCGCCAGACGGCCGTGTCTACGTTTTTCATGGGGAACTCAAAGGGACCATCGCCCCCGAACCACGCGGCAGTCAGGTCTATGGCTGGGACGTCATATTCATCCCCGACGGATACGACCGCACTTTTGCCGAAATGCCCCTGGAGCAGCGCAACAGCATCTCCACGCGCAAGCTGGCCGTGGCTGCCTTTTACACCCAGTTTCTCAAAGAAGAAGAAGCAGAAACCATGCTGCAAAATCGCATCCGCCTGCGCGAGCTGATGACGCGCCATTTCAGCAAGTCAGATTTGGAAACGCTCTGTTTTGACCTGGGCATTGACAAAGACGAACTGCCGGAAGGGGTGAAGAAAGAATTGGCGCAGGAGATCATCCTCTACTGTGAACGCACCGGGCGCATGGATGAGCTGCTGCTGGCGTGTCGCCAACAACGGCCGCACACAGAATGGCCGGAACTGTTATAAACCAACTCTCAACGAACGAGGTAAACGATGAGCCGAGACATCCATTTTGCTGTTGCCAAAGTGAGCAAATACGCCACCAGCGAAAGTGGCGATACGCTGGAAATGATCGAACGGCCGCATGGCGGCATCTCCTTTGTGCTGGTGGATGGGCAGCGCAGTGGCAAATCGGCCAAAGCGATCAGCAACATCGTCGCCCGTAAAGCGATTCAACTACTGGCCGAAGGGGTGCGCGATGGGGCGGCGGCGCGCGCCGCCCATGATTACCTCTACACCAATCGCAAAGGCAAGGTCAGCGCCACGCTCAACATCCTCTCCGTAGACGCGGAAACGAAGACCTTTGTCATCTCGCGCAATAACGAAGCGCCGGTGATCGTGCATACGCCGGAAGGGGGACTGTGGCTGCTCGATGAGCCGTGTCACAGCGTGGGCACGCAGCGCAACACCAAACCGATTATTACCGAACTGCCGATTGTAGAGGGAACGACCATTGTGATTTTCACCGACGGGCTGCGCCACGCCGGCGACCTGAGCGGGATCAATACGTATGATCCGGTAACGGCCGTCGTCCGCATGATCGCCGATGGCATTACCAATGCCCAGGTCATGGCCGACACCTTGTTGGCGGAAGCGCTGGCGAAGGATAACGGCCGTCCGCGCGACGACATCAGCGTGCTGGTAGCCCACGTCCGCCCCGAACAGGGGCACGACATCCGCCGCATGGAGGTTCACCTCCCCCTATGAGCGACGCCAACCCACCCTTGCGCATCGCCATCGTCGGCCCTTGCGCCTCTGGCAAAACCACCCTGGCAAACGCACTGCGCGCCTCCGGCTATACCGTGCGCCAACCGGCGCAAGAACATTCTTACGTACCCAACATGTGGCAGCGACTCACCCAACCCGATCTGCTCATCTACCTGGACGTAGATTACGCGGCGATCCAAAACCGCCGCCCGAAGATGGGCGGCGGCCAGGAACGATTAGACGAACAACAGCAACGGTTGGCGCACGCGCGCCAGCATTGTGACATTTACCTCAACACCAGCGACCTCACCCTGGAACAAGTTGTGGCGCACGTGTTGGACGTTTTATCCGGCAGCAGCGGCGGGTAATCGGTTATCGGTGATCGGTTAGCGAGTTACTGGCTAACGGCCGAATAAGCGCCCCAGCACCCCCGAATCTCCTAACTTTTCCTTCAACGAAGCGGCTAACTGCTGCCCTTCCGGGAAATTGCGCAGCTTCAGCGCCCGTTTGTTATAATGATCCGCCTCCTGGTAATTTTCCTGCTGCCAATAAACGACGCTGATCTGATGCCACAGCCAATGGTTCCCTTCGTCAAAATGGGCCGCTTCCTTATATTTTTCCAGCGCTTCGGCGAGCATTCCCTGGGCCATATATCCATCAGCCATTAGCGCCAGCAGCCGCAGCCGCTGCGGTACCGTGCGTGACATTTCTTGGGCGGTATCAAACCAATTTTTTGCCTGTTCTGCATCCTGGCGATGCAGCCAATAAATAAACTCCGCCAGTTGCAAATAATAGCTGTAGGGGTCCCGTTCTTGTAAGTAATCAAGCACCAAGCGGGCATCATCGAGACGGCCGTCATGAATGTAGATAAACGCCTCGACCACGTTAATGTCCACGATGTCCGGCTCGGTCTCTTGCGCCTTTTCCAACCAGGACAAAGCTGCTTCCAGCCCTTCCGAGGCATAGGATCCGTCTGCTTCCCGTGATGCCGCGATCAACATATAAGCGACGCCGGCCAGGGCATACGGCCGTGAGTCGCATGTCTGCAAAGCGCGCAGCGCCGCCGCTAACACCTTCGGGTCATCTTTGTACGAATCCACGTTATCCACGCTGATCTCATACGTGCGCCGCCCCAAATCCGTCGTCTGCGGATGCTGCGGCCAATTCACCTTGTCTAATGTGGGGATAATTTTTGCCAGCAGTTGTTTACCCATGATTCATCCCTTGTCAATGTAACCCAGGTTGCTAACCTGGCTACAATTATAAAAACCGCGAACTTCTGCCAAACTTGAAAGGAGTGTACAAAATCTTCCCACAAAAGAAAAGACCCCTCGTTACAGAGGGGTCTTCCTATGCCTTTAGAGTAGAAGTTCAACTTCTCAGAAATTTAGTACATGCCCATGCCAGGGTCGCCACCGCCCATCGGCATCGGTTTTTCTTTCTCTGGAATATCAGTGATCAACGCTTCTGTAGTCAGGATCATGGAGGCGATACTGGCCGCATTCTCCAGCGCGCCACGAGTCACTTTGGCCGGGTCAATGATGCCTGCTTTGATCATGTTAGTGTACTCACCGGTCATGACATCATAGCCAATGTTGTGATCGCCCTTCTCAGCCTGCGCGCGGCGCACATTTTGAATAATGACGTCGCCATTTTGGCCGGCATTTTCAGCAATCTTGCGCATCGGCGCTTCCAAAGCTGCGCGCAGGATATTCAGACCGGTCGCCCGGTCACCTGCGGTAACTTCCACATCATCCAGGGCTGGCAGCGCATTGAGCAGGGCCACACCACCACCGGGGACAATCCCTTCTTCCACAGCGGCGCGGGTGGCGCTCAGCGCATCCTCGACGCGGTGCTTCTTCTCTTTCAGCTCAACCTCAGTAGCGGCGCCAACACGGATGACGGCCACGCCACCGGCCAGCTTGGCCAGACGTTCTTGCAGTTTTTCGCGGTCATAGTCCGAGGTGCTGCGGTCAATTTCGACTTTAATCTGCTCAACGCGAGCAGTAATCTGCGTCTGATCGCCACGGCCGTCCACAATGGTCGTTTCATCTTTGCTGGAAGAAACTTTGGCGGCGCGTCCCAGGTCGCTGATCTGCACACTGTCCAGTTTGCGCCCCATTTCGTCGGTGATGACCTGCCCACCGGTGAGCACAGCAATGTCTTGCAGCATTGCTTTACGCCGGTCGCCAAAGCCAGGCGCTTTCACGGCCATCGCATTGATCATGCCGCGCAGTTTGTTGAGCACCAGGGTAGCCAACGCTTCGCCATCCACGTCTTCAGCGATGACGATCAGGTTGCGCTGCCCGATCTGCACCAGTTTTTCTAGGATAGGAACGATGTCTTGGGCAGAGGAGATTTTCTTGTCGTGAATGAGAATGTACGGTTCTTCGATGACCGCTTCCATGGTCTCGGCATCGGTGACAAAGTACGGGCTGATGTAACCACGGTCAAACTGCATCCCTTCCACGTATTCGGTCTCAAATTCGAGGCCACGGGACTCTTCAACGGTGATGACGCCGTCTTTGCCCACTTTATCCATCACTTCGGCAATCAGGTTGCCGATTTCCGGGTCTTGCGCGGAAATGGAGGCAACGGAGGCGATTTCATCGCGGCTGTCAATGGTGACGGCCATGTCTCTGATTTTCTTGGACAGGGCGGCCGTGCCCGCTTCGATGCCTTGCTTCAACAGCATGGGGTTGGCGCCGGCGGCTACGTTTTTCAACCCTTCGTGGACAATGTTTTGCGCCAGGACAGTGGCGGTGGTGGTGCCGTCACCGGCGATGTCGTTGGTTTTGGTGGCGGCTTCTTTCAATAACTGGGCGCCCATGTTTTCATAGGGGTCTTCCAGTTCGATCTCTTTGGCGACGGTGACGCCATCGTGGGTGATGGTGGGCGCACCAAATTTCTTGTCCAGGGCAACGTTGCGCCCTTTGGGGCCGAGGGTGGTGGAAACGGCCGTTGCCACCGTGTCAATACCCTTCTTCAGTTTACGCCGTGCGTCTTCACTAAAAATAAGTTGCTTTGCCATTGTTCTTCTTTACTCCGTTTGTTAATTTTCGACGATTGCCAATACGTCAGATTCTTTCAGAATCAAAACCTTTTTATCACCAAGCTTAACCTCGGTGCCGGCGTATTTGGCATACAAGACGATGTCGCCTACTTGCACATCCATTTCAATGCGGTCGCCATCTTCATCACGGCGGCCAGGCCCGGCAGCAATAACTGTACCTTGCTGCGGTTTTTCTTTTGCCGTTTCTGGCAATACCAAACCAGAAGCAGTCATCTCTTCCTGTTCTTTTGGTTCAACGACCAGACGATCAGCAAGCGGCTTTAATTTCAAGGACATAACAGATCTCCTTTTTCACGTAATATGCGCTTATTAAAATCAATTTAACCAGGGATTTAGCACTCAAACAAGGCGAGTGCCAGCCAAACCAATGACATTGTAGCACAGATTCAAGGCTTGTCAAGAGTTTTTTGGCACTCTGGCAGCAAGAGTGCCAGGGGGTTTGTCAGGGAGAGATCCCAAGCGTTGCCAGGCGGCATTCTTCGAGGCCGTCACGGGCAAAAGGTTCCCAGGCGGGGGCCGCAGTTACCACCTGTTCAAACAGCGGCGTAGCTTCACTGCAATACTGTTCTGGCCCACTGCGCAGATACGCTTGCGCGAGGAAGTAGAAGAAACGGCCGTTTAGCTCATTTGCCTGACCATACATCGTCGTGGCAATCGTCAACTGTTGGATCGCTTCGGGGTAGTTGTTCTGGTTGTAATACGCCTCCCCCAAACGGCCGCGCGCGCGCGCCACGTTGGGGTTTAGTTCCACCGATTTCAACGCATTTTCTTCAGCCAGCGGGTTTTCGCCAAGCTGCAAATACATGTGCGCCAATCCATCATAGGCGGCCGCATAGGTGGCGTCAATATTAATGGCGCGTTCAAAGGCCAAAATAGCATCCGGGATGCTGGCTAACGCATAATAGTTGTAAGCCAGCCCATAATACAGTTCAGGACTAGCGCCGTTAGCCTCGATCCCTAGCTGGTACTGTTCAATGGCGGCGCGATAATTGCCAAAATAAACAAAGACCGTGGCCATGTAATAGCGCGCCCAGGGATTGTTTGGCTCTAGCAGCACCGCATAATCGGCAAATTCCAGCGCTTGTTCGTATTTTTGCGGATCCCCTTGCAATATCAAGCCCCCGGCAGCATAAGCGTAAGCCGTTGCGTTTTCCGGGTTAATGTTGATGGCTTCGCGCGCCGACTGCGATGCCTGCGCAAATTGTAAATTAGCGCCGGCGCGGTCCCCCATATCATTGAGGCGCTCCCCATTGGCCAGGTAAGCGGCGGCAACGGCCGTCCACACCCGGTCATTATCCGGCGACAAAATGGTCACTTGCTCTGCCACCTCAATGGCGCGCTCCGCCTGTTTTTGGGCGACCAGCAAATTGATCAGGCGGATGTAAAATTCCGGCTTGGTGGCGTCCAGGCGCACGGCCGTTTCATAATACTCAATGGCCCGATCAAATTCCTTGTTTTTCTCGCTCAGGTCGGCCAGCATCGCATACTCCGTGGCTGACCGGGTTGGCGTCGGGATGGCGGTAGGAATGATCGTCTCGCGCACCTGCTCGACATTGGCAATGACGAAAAAAGCCACGGCCACCCCAAACATCACAAATAACACGAGCAGGCAAGAAGGGCCGCGGCGCGGATAACGAGGGGGTGTAGCGCGAACAATCATAATTTTGCATCATATCGCTGCCAAAATAGTGCGTCAAGGCAGCAGCAGGTGTGACATTAATCAACAACCCCCATCGTTTGCAGCACACCAGACACATGCTGGCGCAGTGGCTGCGGCTGCCACAAGCCGGTGATGTGCCCACTGGCAATGGTTTGCAACCCGGCATCCGCAAAAATACCAGCATGATTGTCCATACGGAAAAACAAATCATTTTCACCCATCACCGGGAACACCTTTTGCGGGTCACACTGGCGAAAGTAGGGCGTGAAATCAAGATACTGCTTCATCAACGGCAGCGACAGCGGCACAGGGCGGTGAAACATCTGCGCGATGTCCCAAATCACCTGCGCCAGGTCCGGCGAGGATAACATAGGAATAACGGCGCGCGTGTTTTGAAAAAGCCCTTCGTACAACATGCTGGTCATGCCGCCCCAACTGACCCCGGCCAGCATGGTATAAGCCGCTCCTTGTTCTTCAAAATGGGATTGCACCAATTCCATCAGGCGCAGCGACCCGGCAAACATCTGGTAAATGCTTTGCAGCGAGGCAAACCCTTCGGCAAAAGGAGCCATCCAGGAATCATGGTAGGGGGCCTGGATACAAACGTTGTGAACAGGGAAATGGGTGCGGTAAAAGATGCGTCCCCAGGAGGCGGTGTAGGGCAGTTCGTTGATGCCATGATGATAAAGCAGCAGGGGGGCACGGGGGTTTGCCGCCAGGCGCACACGCACATGGCAGCGGATTTCGCCGCTGGGGGTGTCCAGATAGATGAGGTGTTCGCCGGGGGCTGAGAGGTGGTAAACGGCCGTTTTCCGCCGATTCACCTGCGTCTGCGCCAACACCTCCGCAAACGACAACGATTCACGGTACGTCTGCTCCAGCGAACCAGACACCCGCCGATTCAACGTGTACAACACCGACTTATCTACCAATTGATCAAAAGAACGACTCAGGGTTTGTGGAAACATCTACTTATCTTATCTCGCTGTCGCTGAAATTTCATCTTTCACCCATCATCATTCATTATTTATTCTCCTGCGTCAATCCGACCTGCGTCACCCCAGTACCTTTATCCATGAGGGCTTATCGGCAATGAGCAAATTCGCGCAGAGACGCAGAGTTTTGTCTCTGCGCCCCCGCGCGATACAAACTTCATGTCTATTGTGCTGATTCAGCGCAAAATGGCCGGCAAAAAGGCGGACTCGGTGAGCGCAATGCCCGCCGGTACGTCAAAAACAGTCCCACTCCCCTCCTGAGGGCGAACTGGCGCATTCATATCCAGCGTAAAATAGGCTGTGGCGCTTGGGTTGACGCTGATCGTGACAAAATAAGCGCCCTCATCACTATTTGTTGTCGCCAGCAGCAGGGACAAATCGCCCTGATCATCGGTCATCACCGTGCCCAATGGCTGGTTGTTGACATGAACAGTCGCGGAACTGTTTGCCGGAAAGCCGGCGGCCGTCAGGTGAAAAGAACTGCCTGGCGCACCAGTATTGAAATTCAGCCCAACTTCTGGAATGCCACAGGCTGACAAGGGGAGGGTTGACCCATAGCCGCGAATCATCCAGGTTCCGAAGTCAACCGGTTGGTAGCCTTCGGCGGGCAAAACAGGTGGGCTGCCAGGGTCATTGGCATACGTGGCTATCCAGGAACGGTCGCTCGTCACTGCGTTGGCGTCGTAACGCGCCGGCCATTTTGGCCCGGTTGTATAGCTGATAACTGAACGATCCACAACGCCGATCAGTACATCGGCTGGGTTGCAAAACAGAATGGGCGGATTGAGCAGATACGTGGAAAAATTGCCATTCGTTGCCTGAACCACCCCGCTGGTTGAGCCACGAAATTCTGCGCCATTGGCGGGATTGCCGTCGGCGTCTTCCCAGACATACACAGCCACAGCGTCGCCAATGGCGCTGCCACTGCCCTCGGCAATCCACTGGACATTGACTCTTTCCAGAGCAAAGGGGAACTCTGTTGGCGTAAAGCGATTGAACCAGAGGAATTGCAGGGCATTCGAGCCAAAAAGATAGCCGCGTCCATCCTCGGAGACGCCATCATCCAGCACAAGGGCCACATTAGATAAGGGATAGGTGATGGGAACGGCCGTATCCGCCACATACGCCACGCGAAACAGGACGCCAAAAGGCGTCGAAGGGCATAAAGCAGACGCATCGGCGCGCAGCTCATAATTATTCCCCACCGCCTCGCCATAGGCATCGGTAAACTCGGCAATTGAGCCAGAACCGGGCGTGGTCACCCACACGGCGCTGGCCTCTTCGTACTCTTCGTAAGCGACCCAATAATTGAGGGTTCGATCCTGGCCTGGGTCATCGAATGAACCGTTGCTGTTACAATCGAAGTCAATTTGTACCGTGCCGCCCGTGCCAACCAACTCCGACGCTAATTCGATGCGAAAAAAGTAGGTCGTTGGCGACGCGCCATCCGCAGCTATCCAGGCGGCGACGATATCTCCTCCATACCCGTCAGGATTATCATTAATGCTGTCCGTTACGCTGGGCGTCGGCGGCCAATTGGCGTCAAGCTGGCCGTCATCTGTGTTAATCATCGTGATGCCCGACACGTCGGGCGTGGCTGCCCAAAGCGTAACAAACAGCATCGTTAACAACAAAATCGCGAAGCTGAAGTACCGCAGTTTCTTATACCCCATTATCTACTCCTTGCGTAAAATGATTGATAAAGTTCCTTGGCCGCTAATAGTTGTTCTTTCGTAAAGAGTTGCGGATTCCATAAACGAATCGCTTCATCGCAAGCTCTCACGGCGTATACCGGATGCTGCCTAAACCACGTTTCTTCTTGATCATATAAACCATGATTGTTGTTTAGGAGACAAATTCGCAACCCTTCCGATGGCCCTAAATTATCTTGCGCAATTTCCATCTGAAAGCGTTGCATGATTTGCTGATATTGCCGCTCCAAACCCGCATCCTCTGGTTGTGGCGGTGTATTATGGATAAGCGTTGCACCAGATTGAGTGTCAATATCCTCTTGCTCTCCCGATAAGGCCATATACTCGCCATATTCAATGCCCTGACGATCCAGAATAACGAACAATATTTTGAAAAGATTTTCCACAGTTGCTTTCGCTTCATAATTCCAACGTTCCTTCCAAGAGGCTGACCACAAACCAAGAATAGAACGTCGGCTTTCAGCGCCTATTGCAACCAAAGTAGAACCCGATTTCAGCGACTCAACATTAACGGTTATATCAACTCCAAAGCTTACATACATGTTGGGGATGATAAAAAAAGTTTCACCAGGTTGTAGCGCGATGATGGCCCCTAGATTAGGGTGCAATTCATACGACAAATTAGAAGCGTGGAGCATACTGGCGCAAAAGTGAAATGCCTGGCTCTCAGGACAGGCGACTGTCAAAACGGCCGTAAATTCACGATGTCCTTTGAAATAAGGGTTGATCCATTGGTTGAGCGTTGAAAAGAAACCTGTTTTTGTTACGCGCCACATACTAACAAAGCCAATAATCAGCCCAGCCATAAGGCCAATTGGGCCAAATACGTAATCTCTCTGTTCAGTGATCACATCAACAAAGGTTCCCGATACACAACAAAAAGATGACAGCAAAAGAATGATGATTGGCGATTTCACTATCTTGTCCATATTTACATGCGCCTTTCTTCTATGCAGGCAAGACAATGCTTGCGATGATTGTCAGGTATACTCAGTCGGTCGGAGTTGTGGGTTGGGCCGCCTCAGATGCTCACTCCGCTTCGATCTATTAATATTTGTGAAAAATGAGCGTAGAATAAGTGTATAGGCGTTTTTTGTGAGCGGATACGGGTAAATTACGGATGCAGATTGCCGTATTTTTACCCTGTTGCGCAGCACCATGGCGCAAGGAGACGTGTCTATGGAACCTATTGCCCAACTTGTTTTGCTGGTTGATGATGATATCTTTATCTGCAAAGGGGTGCAGGAATATCTGGAAGGAGAGGGGTTGCGAGTGATAACGGCCGTTACCGAAACCACCGCTCTCCAACAAGCGCAGACCCATTTCCCGGATGTCGCCGTACTAGACATCATCATCCCCGCCTGTCCCGGCGACTCCACGCCTGGTCGTCAACCATTGGGCATTCGTCTAGGGCGACGCTTAAAACAGCAATATCCCAATCTGGGCATCGTCTTTCTTTCGGCCTATGACCATTTGCCGGAAATCGCGCAATTGTTGGCACAGGGGATGATCGGCCTGGCTTATTTGCCCAAAGGATGTCAGCCAGAGGCGTTATTGGCGGCGATCACGGCCGTTGCCGCCGGTCACGTCATCATTGACCCCAGAGTGACTCAGTTAAGCGTGTTGGCCAAAGACCTGTTGGACAATCTATTGCCCGAAGAGCGTCTCTGGGTGGAGCAAACCATTGCTGCGTTGCCCACACTCACTACTCAGGAGCGCAACGTTATGCGCTACATTGCCGCTGCCCATAACCGCAAAGGCATCGCCCAAAAGCTGAACCTGAAACCGCGCACGGTAGACAGCTACATTTATCGCGCCTACAATAAATTGGGCCTGCACGAGATGGACGCCGATTCCGCTTTTCGCAGCGCCGTGATTGTTGCCAAAGCATATATGATTGATGATCTACACCACCATGCCCAGGGGTATTTACGGTGAACGGCCGCTGGCGTTCGCACCTGGTAGCCGCTTTTATTATCACCACATTGCTCATCGGCATCCTGGGGCAGTACAATTTGTGGCGACAGGTTGGACGGCCGTTTCCCGGTTTTCTCAGCTACACCAATCTGCATGGCGGCTACTGGACCGTTGCCGAAAACACCCCACCCTGGTGGTCGGGCATTCGGGATACGGGATTGCGTTACAGCGACCGTATCATCAAGCTGGACGGTCAGCCCTTTGGCGCTGACCAGGCAGCCATCTTCCAACAAGCATATCAAGCCAACTTGCCGGTCACGCTCACCATTGCGCGGCAGGGGATAGAGATGACGTTGGCGACGGCCGTTATCCCCTTTTCCCTCGCCCACTTTTTAGAGATCAAAACGACGCACATCATCATTGGCCTCGGTTTCTGGCTGTTGGCGCTCGCCATTTTTAGCACACGCCCCCACGAATCCCTTAACCAGATATTTGCCATCGCCTCCTGTCTGCTGGCCATGAATCAATGGTTATGGCTGCGTTTCCTGTTTCACCTGGAGCCACACCCGCTTTCCAATCTGCTCGATCTGTTCGTCCTGGTATTTTATACTTTTTTCGCGTCCACCCTGGCCCATGCCGCCTTGCTGTTTCCGCCGGCCAGCCGTTGGGCACGTCCGCGCACCTTCCGCCTGTTATATAGCCTCACCCCTTTCTTTATGCTCATTTTTGTGACGCGCCGGCTGTATTTGTGGCAAGGCATAAGTGCGCCTGTCTGGTTTAGCCAGCTTGAGCAATTCACCTTTCACGCCGCACAGCTACTAGGAGTCATGGCGGCTCTCTTTTTTGCGCTGCGTTTATTGCGCTTAGCCTACCAGCAACACAAAGCGCGTTTACCTATGTTTCGTTACCATATCTTGCTGTTGGGCTTTTTACCCCCCATTCTCTATATCATGCGTACTGTAGTCGCCAGTGTAGGCGGCGCCAACTTCTCTTCCTGGCAATACCTGATAGATTGGCGTTATGCCCTTTTAGCCGGACCGCTAGCCATTGCCTTCGTCATCGTCCGCTATCAGACATTCCAGAACAACAACCAGATCGTCCTGATCGTCTTTGCCCTATGTGTCAGCGCCCTATGCACCAGTCTGGGCAGTGCGGCGCTGCGTCAGGCGTATCCGCAATTGGTTGTTACGACAAACAGTATTCCCATCTTTGTTCCCCTTTTCGCCATCCTATTTCTTTTCAGCGTCGGCTGGTTGTATCTCAGCGCCCCTACTGGCATTGCCGGACGGCTGCTGCATCGTGAAGCGCGACAGTATGGGGACGTTAAACTATTTGGTCAAAGCGTTATCGGGCAAACAAACCTGGCCGAGTTACCGCAAGTGATCATCCAGTCGTTGCGCAAGCTGAATATTGAGCAATCCGCCATCTGGCTGAGGGGGGAAGACGACGCCACGTATCGCCTGGCAGCGCAATCGGGGCAGTGGGAACGGCCGTTGCCATCCCATCTACCTATCCCCCTCCCTATAGGCGCCCAATCAGGGCATGTGATGCGTGTCAACGAACCCGATTATCCACTACCAGACTGGCTACATGATTTACGGCCGTATCCCCCCTTCAAATTAGTCGGACTCCTCGGCCACAGCAAACTTATCGGCATTCTGGCGATGGGAACCCGGTGGGATGAAGAAGTCTATACCAAACGCGATCTGGAAATCATCGAACTGGTCGTGCAACAAACTTCCCTGTTTCTGCTCACGGCCGTACAAATCACCGAATTACGCCAGGTTCCCAACCGCATCATCCACGCCCAAGAACAAGAACGGCTCACCATTGCCCGTGAACTGCACGATACCATCCAGCAATTCTTGGGGCGGCTGCCCTTTCGCCTGGCCGTCAGCCGCCAACACCTGCTTACCAAACCGGGTAAGAGCGACCAGATATTACAAGAGTGCATAGATGACATCAGTGAAGCAGCCTTAACCCTCCGGCGTATTTGCGGCAACCTGTCGCCCACCCTCACAGAAACAAATCTAACCCAGTCACTACACCTGTTGGCCGACCAGTTTCAGCGCCGTGCCGGTGTCCACACGAAGTTAGAAATGCCTGCCGGCCTGGATGAGTTGTTGGCGAGCGACGGCCGTCACGCCCTCTACCGTGTCATCCAACAAGCCTTAGACAACGTAGAAGCACACGCCCACGCCGCCAACGTGCATATCACCCTCCAACACACCCCGCATAAACTCACCTTCGTCATCACCGACAACGGCGTCGGCTTCTCGCTCGATGAACGGCAACAAGCAGAAGCAAACGGCAGTTTTGGGTTACAATCTATAGAAACGCGCATCAGAGCGCAAGGTGGCGACATCGTTATTCGCGGGGCGCCCACACAGGGCACAATTATTAGTGGCTGGATACCCGTTCGACCAGCGTGATTTTTGGAGAATTGAGCAATTTGGTATCACTACTTTAACACTCGACGGATTCTTGAGAAAAATATGAACCCACACACCGACCCCCTCAGCCAGGACATCCACCTGCTCGGCGACACGTTAGGGCGCGTCATCCGCCGCCAGGCCGGCATCGCCATTTTTGAGCAAGAAGAGCGGCTGCGCGCCCTGTGCAAAACGCGACGCAGCGACGACGACCCGGCCATAGACAGCCACATCCAACAAATTGTGCAGCAATGGTCCCTGGCCGCAGCGGAACTCGTCGCCCGCACCTTCACCCTCTACTTTGAGCTGATCAACATCGCCGAGGAGCAGAACCGCATCCGCGTGCTGCGCCAGCGCGAACGGGACGCCGACCCCCACCCGCTGCGCCAATCCATCCCCGCCGCCATCGCCGCCCTGCGCCAGATGGGTATAGACGAGGGGGAGATGGCGCATCTGTTGGCTCAACTGCACGTCGAACTGGTTTTCACCGCCCACCCGACCCAGGCAAATCGGCGTACTGTCCTCTCCAAACTCAACCGCATCGCCACTGTCCTGTCTGCCCTGGGCGCGCCCGACCTCTCCCCTTCGGAAAAGCGGACGTGGATGCGCGAATTGGTCGCCGAAATCACCGCCTTGTGGGTCACAGACCGCAGCCGCACCGACAAGCCCAGCGTCACCGACGAAGTGCGCACCGGCCTTTATTACTTTGACATCACCCTCTGGGACGTAATCCCGCAACTTTATGACAGCCTGACGCGCGCCCTGGCCGAACATTACCCCAGGCTGACCCCACCGGCGCAGTTCCTCACCTTTGGCTCCTGGATCGGCGGCGACCGGGATGGCAACCCGTTTGTCACGGCCGATGTCACCGCCGAAACCTTGCGCCTGCACCGGGGGTTAGCGGTGGAAAAACATCGCGCCAAATCACGCCTGCTCGACCGCACGCTCTCTGTCTCCGCCCGCCTGGTGGACATTAGCCCGGAGCTGCGCGACACGCTGGACAGCGCCAGCGCCCGCTCGGAACATGTCGCTTTTCTGCAAAAGCGTTACCCCAACGAACCATACCGCATCTGGGCCGCTAACCTGAAAGCAGACCTGGCAACGGCCTCGCGGGGCGATGTGGTGGCGCGGCTGAAAGGGTTGGCGAACCCGTCGCTGCGTCTGCAAAAACGGGAAGATTTGCTGGAACCGCTGGCGCTGATGGATCGCACTTTGCGCGAAATTGGGCTGGATACAATGGCCGACACCGACCTGGCGGAGATGTTGACCCAGGCGCGCGTGTTTGGCCTGCACACGGCGCGGCTCGATTTGCGCCAGTTTAGCGATTACCACACGGCCGTTCTCGCCGAACTCTTCCGCCACCTCCACCGCCACGACCACTTTGCCGACCTCGACCCAACCGCGCGCGCCGATTTCCTGGCACAGCAGTTACAAGAGCCGATCCCCGACCTGGCCCAACTCGACGCCCATTCCGCCGCCGCCCAGGAAACGCTGAGCCTGTTCCAGATTGTGGGGCGCGCCGTTAATTTTTACGGCCGTGACCTGATCGGCCCCTACATCGTCAGCATGACGCGCGGCCCGGCCGACGTACTCGCCCCCATGCTGCTCGCCTACTGGCATGGCCTGTGCCTGCATCCCGACCGCGAACAAGAAGGGTTGACCTTTGCGCCGCTGCTGGAAACACGCGCCGACCTGCAAAATGGCCCGGCCATCATGCAGGCGCTCTTCACCGACCCCGCCTATGCGCGTCATCTGGCGCGCGCCGGGATGCAGCAGATGATCATGATCGGCTATTCAGACAGCAACAAAGACGCCGGCTACCTGGCGGCGAACTGGGAATTGTACCAGGCGCAAGAGGCGTTGGCGGCGACGTGCCAGGCGCATGGCGTGACGATGACGTTGTTCCATGGACGCGGCGGCACGATTGCGCGCGGCGGCGGCCCGGCGCGGCGTACGATTTTGGCGCAGCCGCCGGGGACGGTGAACGGCCGTATCCGCATCACCGAACAAGGGGAAATCATTGACGAGCGTTACCATCACCCGGCCATCGCCCGGCGTCACCTGGAGCAGGTTGTCCATGCCGTGCTCATGAACAGCCTGCCGCCGCGCGCCCACAAGCAAACACAGCCCAAAGCGAAATGGCGGCGCGCCCTGGACGAACTGGCGGACATCTCCTACCGCGCTTATCGCCGCCTGATTTACGAGACGCCAGACCTGCTGGAGTTTTGGCAGCAGGCCACGCCCATCGCCGAAGTCAGCCAGATGCACATTGGGTCACGGCCGTCGCGCCGCAGCGGGCAAGCCACGTTCGACAGTTTGCGCGCCATCCCGTGGGGCTTTAGCTGGATGCAGAGCCGTTTTGTACTGCCGGGTTGGTATGGGTTGGGGCAGGCATTGGCGGAGTACGGCCGTAATCCCAAACAACTGGCGCGCCTGCAAACCATGTACGCCAACTGGCCCTTCTTCACCACCATCATAGACAACGCGCAAATCTCATTAGCCAAAGCCGACATGGGCATCGCCCGCCTCTATGCCGACCTGGTGCAAGACGAGGCGCTGCGCGAACGCATCTTCACGCAAATCGCGGACGCTTACCAGCAGACGGAACAATGGATTTTGCAAATCACCGACCAGCGCGAACTGCTCGACAACGACCCAACCCTGAAACGCTCCGTGCGCCAACGCAACCCCTACGTAGACCCGCTCAACTTCATTCAGGTAGACCTGCTGCGCCGCCTGCGTGCCCTGCCAGACCTGGAAAGTGATGAGGCGCAAAACCTGCTGCAAGCGATTTTCCTGACGATCAATGGCATTGCATCCGGGCTAAAAAATACAGGATGATTTGAGGCGCATCTGGCGAAATGCCGCGCCCTGTGGGGTCATCATCCCGCTATCTGTGAGAAAAAGCTGGCAGAACTCGCGCCGTTGACCCTCTTCACGGCCGGGCTGGTCAGCTTGCAGCACGATTATGAGGCCATCCCCGCGCCGCGACGCAGCAGCTACATTCTGCAAGAACTGCACGTCATCCACGAAACCATCACCCTGCTGCAAGCGCATGACCTGTGGCCGGACGCCCCTGCCAGCCTGGAAACACTCTTCACCCCTGACCAATTTCATAATTGAGGATCAGCAGTTCTTTGACAGGGCCACGGCCGTTGGCCTGGCTATTGATGTTGCGGCGCGCATGGATCGGGATCAGGCGGTAAGGGGGGCGGTCGTATAATTCATACACCAATGGCGCGCTGGAATTGCTGAGCATGACGCGGCAGCCGCGCGCAGTCAGGTCGTCAATGGTCGCTGCCAGCCGCCGTTGATCCGCTTCGTCAAACCCTTGTTTGTGATAGCCGGTAAAGCTGCTGGTGGCGCTGAGCGGCGCGTAGGGTGGGTCAAAGTAGAGGAAATCGCCAGCGACGGCCGTTCCCACCACCTCGGCAAAATCCCCCACCCGCAGTTCCACATCTTGCAGCGCCGCCGCCGCCGCCCGCAGCCGCGCCTCGTCACAAATCTTCGGGTTCTGGTAACGACCGAACGGCACGTTAAACTCCCCCTTGCTGTTCTCCCGGTACAGCCCGTTGTAGCACGTCTTATTCAAGTAAATAAGCCGCGCCGCCTGCGCCGCCGGGGATAACGCCGCCGGATTTTGCGCGCGCACCGCATAATAATAATCAGCCTCGTTGCGATGTGAGTGCAGCGCGCCAATCACCCCTTCCACGTCCGTCTGTACGGCGCGATACACGTCAACGAGCTTCTCGTTACAGTCAGACAGCACTGCCGGATGGGGTTGGTAGTGAAAAAACATCGCCGCGCTGCCGATGAATGGCTCGTAATAACAGCCTATCTGCGCCAGTGGCGGGAAATAATCCGCATACTGCGCCAGAAGACGTTGTTTGCCGCCAGCCCATTTCAAAAACGGCCGTACCGGAGTATCATGTGTGGAAAGCATGGGCGGTATTATATAGCATTTACGATTGACGATTTACGATTGACGAGTATTGCCGCTCCTGACAAAGGAATACCCATCAATGTTTGGCTCTACAGGATTTCATGGGGTTCGGCGTGACGTGTGACGAGTGATGCGTGTGGTCTCTCTGGTCACG
>JACSRF010000329.1 GCA_014879875.1 Anaerolinea sp. | reverse complement strand
CGATTACCGATTACCGATTACCGATTACCGATTACCGATTACCGATTACCGATTACCGATTACCGATACTAGGGCGCGACCGCCGGTATCAGGTAATCGCCGGCAACCCAGCCTTCTGTGCCATCGCTGAGGCGCACCTGCCACCAGAGCAAGTTATCTCCCTGTACCGGGCCATCGAGCACGTAGAGAATGATGCCTTCACTGGCGACGGTGATGCGCACGTTGCTGGTGCTGGGGCCGCCGCGCACTGTCACGCCCACGCCGCCCGTTTCCACCACCTGGGCGTAGTAGCCAAGGGTCACTTCAGCGGGCGGCCGCGCCAGGTCTGGCGTGGGGACAGGGGTAAAGGTAGGGATGGTCGTCGGGGTGGGAAACGGCCGTGTCGCCGCAGTGGTAGGGATAGGTGGGGCCGTCAGCCGGACAATGGTTGGTTCCGGCAAGCTGGCCGGATTCAGAGCCGGGCGCAGCAGCAATGAATTGGCAATGAAAATGGCCGCGCCTATTGCCAGGATGGTAACGACGCCGCCTAACCCCAACCATAACCAGGGAACAGGTTCCTGATGATCGCGTCGTTGGCGGCGCGGCCGTTTCCCGGTCACGTCCGGCTCACGGGGGTCAGGGGGAATTTGGTATTGCGCCATAGTAACTCCGTTGCGGCGTCGAAAGTGGGGCGTCGGGCGTCGGCTCTGACGAACGCCCCCCCACTTCCATCACCAGTAAGGTTAAATCATCAAAAGCGGCTGTCTGCCCCCGCCACAGGTTCACATCATCGAGAATGTGAGCGACCAGGTTTGTGGCCGAATCTCGGTCATGCTGCTGCAGCAGCGCCAGCAGCCGCCCCCCGCCATAATGTTGGCCGCTGGCGTTGACCGCATCGGGGACGCCGTCGCTAAACAGCACGAGGCGGTCGCCGGGCTGCAATTGCAGTGTGTATTCCTGCAAGCGCAGGTTGGGCATCATGCCCAGAAAACGGCCGTCGCCGGGTAAAGGGATAATGGCTTGCTGCGGGCGGATGAGTAACGGCCGTTCTTGCCCGGCGCGCACATAACGCAGTATCCCGCTGGGCCGGTGCAGTACCCCATAAAACGCCGTCACAAAAGACTCATCAGCGCGCGCCACATCCATCATCCCTTGATGTACCGCCTGCGCCACCTGTACCGGCGACAGTGAATGTTTGCCCTCCTGCAAGAAGAGCGTGCGCGTCACGGCCATAAACAACGCGGCATGAAACCCTTTGTCGGCCACGTCAGCAATCAGCAGCGCCACGTGCTCGTCATCTAACACAACCACATCGTAAAAATCACCGCCTACCTGCCGCGCCGGGTGCAAATAAGCGGCAAAGTGATAATCAGGAAACTGTGGCAAATCGCCAGGCAGTAGATTGCGCTGTACGGCCGCTGCCAGCTCTAGCTCATGTTCCAGCCGTTCCTTTTCCACCAACCGCGCCTGCGCTGCCTGTAAATCGGCATACGCCTGTTGCAGCGCCCTGTTTTTCTGCTGTAATTCTACAATGGAGAGATGATCTCTCGCGCGCGCGTGTTTGACAATTTGCCGCGTGATGCTGTGAGCGACAACCGGGTTTTCTTCGATGAGCCGGTCAAAGACCTCTTCCGTAATTTCAAAGACGGTCGTTTCTTCTAAGGCGACGCACGTCGCCATGCGCGGCGTGTCGTCAATCAACCCCATCTCGCCGAAATATTCACCGGCGCGCAGCACGCCGAGCAGCCGTTCTTCCCCATTTTCCAACATTTGAATAGCGGCGACGCTGCCGGCGACGATGACGAAAAATGTATCGCCGTACTCTCCCTGGCGCACCAGTGTGGTTTGCGCCGGGTAGGTATGGCGCTGCGCCACAGGGCGTAAGGTGTCTAACGTGGCCTGATCGAGGCGGTTATTGAAGGTATTTTGCAGGATCGTGGAAATGCTTTCATCCATGGCGGTTACGGTGCAAATGGGCGAGTAGTTTGGGCAAGGGCCAGGTGTTGACGATGGCAACGGCCGTCGCCCAACCCCGCTGTGCAGTGGCGACCCCATAATGGCGCAGGGCGAAATGGTTAACGTGATGTGCGTCGGTGTTGATCGCCAATTTGACGCCCAACTCGACGGCGCGGCGCACGTGGCTGTCGCGCAAGTCGAGGCGGCTGGGGTTGGCGTTGACCTCTAAAATAACGCCGGTGGCCGCCGCCGCTGCCAACACCTGGTCCATGTCCAGGTCAGCGCCGGGGCGGTCGGGCAGCAGCCGCCCGGTGGGGTGGGCGATCATATCTACGTGTGGGTTGTAGATGGCGTTGAGCAAGCGCCCGGTCACCTGGTCGCGCGGCTGGCTGAGGCTGGTGTGCAGGCTGGCGATGACAAAATCAAGCTGCGCCAATACCTCGTCGGGAAAGTCGAGCGAGCCATCCGCCTTGATCTCCATCTCTGTGCCATGCAAAATGCGAAAATCGGGACCGAGCTGCGCGTTAGCGGCGGCGATCTCCTCCGCCTGCTGCCACAACCGTTCCACCGACAGCCCATTGGCAATGCCCAGGCTGACAGAATGATCGGTGATGGCGATGTAGCGCAGCCCGTCGGCCTGCGCCGCGCGCGCCATGTCTAGCACGCTCATTTTGCCATCAGACCAGGTTGTGTGCATGTGCAGATCGCTGATGAGGTCGGATTGCTGAATGAGTTGGGGCAGCGACCCGGCGAGGGCGGCCTCAATTTCACCGCGCTCTTCGCGCAGCGTGGGGGGAATGAAAGGCAGCCCCAGGGTGGCGTAAACCGCTTCTTCGCTGGCGCAAAGGATTTCGTCGCCGCCGGTTGTGGGGGTGAAGGCGTGTTCGTTGAGGCTGAGTCCTTGTTTTAGCGCCAGTTCACGCAGGCGCACGTTGTGGTTTTTGCTGCCGGTGAAGTAGGAGAGAAGCGTGCCCCAGCGCTCCGGGGGCAGCACGCGCAAATCTACCTGGAGGCCGCTGTGTAAGATAACGCTGGATTTGGTGGGGCCACGGCCGTTGATGCGCTCCACCTGGGGCATGGCGCAAAAGTGGGCCATGATGGGTTCGGCGGCGGCGGCGGCGACGAGCAGGTCTACATCGCCGATGGTTTCACGCATCCGGCGCAGGGAACCGGCAACGGCCGTATTCACCACTCCCGGCAATGTTTGCAGTTCGGCTAAAATGGCCTGCGCCACCGGCCATGCTTCGCCAATGGGGGTGCGGTCGTCGCCATGTTTGGCGAGCGCTTCAATGGCGGTCAGCAGGCGTTGTTCGCTTTTGGCCCCCATGCGCGGCAGCTCTTTCAGTTTACCGGCGCGGGCAACGGCCGTTAACTCCGCCAATGTCGTCACCCCCAACGTCTCATAAACCTGCTGCACGCGCTTTGGCCCCATGCCTTCCACGCGCAGCAGGTCAACCAGTGTCGGCGGGATCTCTTGGGACAGCCGTTCGTAAAATTCCAGTTCACCCGTCGTCAGCATCTCGCCGATTTTGTCGGCCAGGGTGCTGCCAATGCCGGCGATCTCCGTCAATCTGCCTTCGGCGTAGACCTGGTTGATGTCGCGTCCTAACTCGCGCACGGCTTCGGCCGCCTTTTGGTAAGCCAACACGCGATGCACCACGTCGCCACGAATAGACAACATGTGCGCTATTTTCTCGAACAGATCAGCGACTTCTCGGTTATTCATGGGGGTGATTATACCTGAGTGTGAGGAAAGGAAGAAGAATGAAGGAAGAAGGGCGAAGAAGTCGCTGAAAAAAATACCTTGACGCCCTCCCCTGGCTTTCTTATACTTACGGCAAGTTGTTCGCCGCCATGGAGCCAATCGCCACCATCCGCCAAGAAACAACTGGCAATTCAATATTCAACCACAGTCATTACACTTGCCTGGCGCGGTCGGAAGAACAGCCCTTCGGGACTGAGATGCAGCCAGAGCGTTCGTAACTGCCAACCGCAACAAATTGTAACCATTTACCCCCCGATTTTTCTAAACTCTCACTAAAGGCGATCAACTGTTCAAAGCCTTATGCTGATCGCAATAAGGAAATCTACGTTATGGAAAATGATGAAAATGGTATCGAGCATAGAGATAATCGGGTTATCCATGAAATAATATTGGGAGCTATCTTGGGGCCTACTATTGCCAGGTTGCTCACAGGGTCTTTCGTATCCATGCTTCGAAATGACCAAACTATTAACCGAGCTTCACAGATGGGTGTTTGGCTCATGATAACAAGTGGTATCGTGATTTGGCTTGGTACTATGGGTATATCCTATAAACTCCAATGGTGGTCTTGGAGGAAGAGAGGCATAGGTTTTATTACGATATATATTACAATCCTAAGCCTGGCTACATTTCTGATAGCACAGGCCTTATTAGTCCTCATGGGCAAGTAATGAATGCTTCACGTGAGGCTTCAGTGCGCCGCCCGCAGCCACGCATTTCCAGGCACATTGGGAAGCGAACAGACTGGCGGGCTGAGTGGCGTTGGATGGCATAACAATAGCCAGCCTCAGCGCCCCCATCACTGCCCGGCCGGGGCAGATGCACACATTGGCGGCGCAGGTCAGTGGGCAGGTGAACGGCGCCAATGCCGGCCGTTTGTTCATCAAGT
>JACSRF010000676.1 GCA_014879875.1 Anaerolinea sp. | reverse complement strand
GTGACCAGAGAGACCACACGCATCACTCGTCACATGTCACGCCGAACCCCATGAAATCCTGTAGAGCCACCTTTTTTAGCAAAACGAACCTCTCTGATAGTATCGGCGGGGATTGGGGGATAGAGCCTCCCAATCCCCGTTTTTCGTTTGTGTCGGTGCGCTACGTTCATAAAAGTTCTTGACAAGAAAAGCGGCATTTGGCATACTACCATCAACTGGTAAGACCACTTACCAGTTGATGAAAATATAAAGTGAGATAGTATGCAAACCTGGTCTGCGCCACAACGCCCAAATGATTACGCTGAACAAACGTTGGTTAAAGCGATCCTGGATGGCACATTTGCCGTTGGCGCAACGTTACCAGGGGAGCGGACGTTGGCGGCCGCCTTGGGCATTACGCGCCCCACGTTACGCGAGGCGCTGCAGCGGCTGGCGCGTGATGGCTGGGTGACGGTGCAGCATGGTAAGGCGACGGCCGTCAATGATTACTGGCTCGATGGGGGATTAAACGTTCTGGGAACCCTCGTGCAGCACAGCGAACAACTGCCGCCAGATTTCATTGCTAATTTGCTAGCGGTGCGCTTGCAGTTGGCGCCGGCGTACACGGAAGCGGCCGTCACCCACAACCCCACAGCCATCAGCAGTTACCTGGCAGGGCACATACAATTGCCAGACACGCCCGCCGCTTACGCCGCCTTCGACTGGCAGCTGCATCGCCACCTCACCCTGGCCTCAGAGAACCCCATTTACACCCTGATCCTCAATGGGTTTGCCAACTTCTACGAACAGATGGCGCAGCTTTACTTCGCAACGGCCGTTGCCCGCACCACTTCCTACGCCTTTTACACTGACCTACAACAGTTAGCCGTCGCCGGCGACGCCCCGGCCGCCGCCGCCCTCTGCCGCCAGGTTATGCAAGAATCCATTACCTTATGGGGCAATCGTTAATCGTCAATCGCAAATCGCAAATCGTCAATCCTCGGAGGTTCTTATGCGACGCTGGAATGGTTGGGGAGATGATACACATGACTATCCGCTGCCGGAAAGCGCGGCGGCGCGGCTGGAAACGTGGGTAGGCGCAGGCCAACGGCCGTCCGATGCCACCCTTGATGACGTTCTGCAAACTGTGCCGCCCTCCCGCTTACGGCCGCATCCACTGGTGAACGACATGGCCGACGCGCGCGTTCGCCATGCGCGCGGGCAAAGTTTCCCAGACTGGGTGGCGCTGCGCTACGGCCGTATCCCCACCTTCCCCGATGGCGTCGCCCTGCCCACCACAGACGACGACGTGCGCGATCTGCTGCGCTACGCCCGGCAAACCGGCACCAGGCTCATCCCCTATGGCGGCGGAACCAGCGTGGTAGGGCACATCAACGCCGCACCCGGCGACGCCCCGGCGCTGACGGTGAACATGCAGCGGATGAAACTGCTGCTCGCCCTGGATGAGACCAGCCACCTGGCGACCTTCGCCGCCGGCGTGCAAGGGCCAGACCTGGAAGCGCAGCTGCGGGCGCATGGGTACACGCTCGGCCATTTCCCGCAGTCGTTTGAGCTGTCCACCCTCGGCGGTTGGGTGGCGACCCGTTCCAGCGGGCAGCAGTCGTTGGGCTACGGCCGTATCGAGGCCCTCTTTGCCGGCGGCGTGCTGGAATCCCCGGCGGGTACATTGACCCTGCCGCCACACCCCGCCTCCGCCGCCGGGCCAGATTTGCGCCAGCTTGTGTTGGGCAGCGAGGGGCGCATGGGCATCATCACGGCGGCCACCGTGCGCATCTCCCCACTGCCGGAGCGTGAAGATTTTCACGCCGTCTTTTTCCCCGATTTTGCCAGCGGGCAAACGGCCGCCCGCCAGATTTTGCAGGCGCGTATCCCCCTCTCCATGCTGCGGCTGAGTACGGCCGTCGAAACCGCCACCACCCTCGCCCTCGCCGGGCGCGAACGGCTGATCGGCGCGCTGGAAGGTTTGCTCGCCTTGCGCGGGGTGGGTGAGGGGAAATGTATGCTGCTGTTTGGCGTCACCGGCAGCCAGGCATTGACGAAGATGGCGCGCGCGGCCACTCTGGACATAACCGGGCGGCATGGCGGCGTCCACGTTGGGCGCGCCTTTGGCAAACAGTGGCACAAAGGGCGCTTTCATACGCCCTACTTGCGCAACGCCCTGTGGGAACGGGGGTATGGGGTGGATACGTTGGAAACGGCCGTTACCTGGGACAAAGTCCCGCAAACGTTAGAGAACATCGAAGCCGCCCTGCATCACGCGCTGGCCGAATTGGGCGAAAAAGTCCACGTCTTCACCCATCTTTCGCACATGTACACCGATGGCGCCAGCATCTACACCACCTACCTCTTCCGTCTCGCCGCCACCGCCGACGAAACCCTGCGCCGCTGGCAGCAGATGAAGGACGCCGCCAGCCGCGTCATCGTGCAGCAGGGGGGAACTATCAGCCACCAGCATGGCGTGGGCACAGACCACGCCCCCTATCTGGCGGCCGAAAAAGGGGAGTTGGGTATGGCGGCGCTGCGCGGCGTGTTCCGTGAATTTGACCCGGAAGGGCTGATGAATCCGGGGAAATTGGTGGCGTGATGACGTTTCACGTTTCATCAGACAGCAAAGGATGATAGCGTATGTGGTACACAGGATGGCGTGACGACGTTTGGGGACAACTTGACCAACCCTGGGACATTCTCGTCGTTGGCGGCGGGATCACGGGGGCCGGAATTTTGCGCGAGGCGACGCGCCTGGGGCTGCGCGCCTTGCTGGTGGAGCAGAAAGATTTTGCCTGGGGCACGTCTAGCCGCTCGTCGAAGCTGGTGCATGGCGGGCTGCGCTACCTGAAGGAAGGGCGCTTTGGGCTGACGCTGGCATCGGTGCAAGAGCGGCAGCAGTTATTGGCCGAGGGGCCAGGGTTGATTGACCCGTTGGGTTTTTTGCTCGCCTCATATGACCAGGACAGCGTGGGGCGGTTTGTCTACAGCGCCGGGCTGACGGTGTATGATCTGCTGGCGCTGCAATGGAGCCACCAATATTACGACAGCGGCGATTTTAAGATGTTGGCCCCCCATTTATCGGACAAAGGGCTGCAAGGGGGGTTCCGCTATGGGGATGCGCAAACGGATGATGCGCGCCTGGTGCTGCGGGTGATCCGCGAGGCGGTGGCGGCGGGGGGCGTGGCGTTGAACTATGCGACGGCCGAACGATTGTTGCGCGATGAAAACGGCCGTGCCACCGGCCTCCATCTGCGCGACATGGCGAACGGGCGCGAGGCGGATGTGTTTGCCCAGGTGGTCATCAACGCGACCGGGGCGTGGGCGGACGGGCTGCGGGCGCAGGTGGGCGGCGCGGCGCGGATACGGCCGCTGCGCGGCAGTCACCTCGTTTTTCCTGGTTGGCGGCTGCCGGTGGCGCAGGCTGTCAGCTTTTTGCATCCACTAGACCAGCGCCCGGTGATGATTTTCCCCTGGGAGGGGGTGACGCTGGTGGGGACGACAGACGTGGATCATCAGCAGGCGTTGACTGAGGAGCCGGGCATTTCGCCGCAGGAGGTGGCGTATTTACTGGCGGCGGTGGCGGCGCAGTTTCCCGCGCTGGCGGTGACGCTGGATGACGTGATCGCCACCTTTGCCGGGGTGCGCCCGGTGATCGGCACGGGCAAGGAAGACCCATCGCAAGAGTCGCGTGACCATGTGGTGTGGTCGGAAGATGGGCTGCTGACGGTGACCGGCGGCAAGATGACGACGTTTCGCCTGATTGCGTTGGATGCGCTGCGGGCGGTACGGCCGTTTTTGCCACACATGCCGGCCATTGTCCATCATGCGCCGGTGTTGGATGTGATAGACCCGTCGCTGCCGGAGATGGCGACCGTAGACCCGTCACTGCGCCGCCGCTTATTGGGGCGTTACGGGGCGGATGCGCCCTATTTGGTCGCTGCCGCGCAGCCGGACGAACTGCACTCCATTGCGCATACGAAAACGGTGTGGGCGGAACTGCGCTGGGCGGCGCGGGCGGAAGGGGTGGTGCATCTGGAGGATTTGCTGCTGCGCCGTACCCGTCTGGGCATTTTGCTGCCGGAAGGGGCCGCGGCGCTGCTGCCGCGTATTCGCGCCATTTGCCAGCCGGAATTGGGTTGGGATGATGCGCGTTGGGCGGCGGAGGAGCAGGCGTACCGGCAGTTGGTGCGCTGCTGCTATGCGCTGCCCCCGCGTGAGGCCATCCCTGATTGGCGCAAGATGGTTGCGGTGATGACGATCAAGCCGGACGCTGCGCCGCCGTCACGTCGTCCAGGTTGGCAAACGGCCGTGTTGGTCGCTGTGACGTGCCTGGTCGTCGCCAAAGTTGCCCTTGACGTCAGGCGGCGTTTGCTTTCCAATACAGCCATCTAGTTACACAGAGTTTCACAGAGTAGACACAGAGATACACGGAGAGAGCAGAGAGAAAAACAACAGAAAAACAGGTTTCCCTTTCTCCATTCCCTCTGTGAAACTCTGTGTGTTCTCCAGTTACACGGAGTTGCACGGAGGATACACAGAGTGACACGGAGAGCAGGAGAAACCAAGCGTAAAAACCTCCCCAATCTCTCTGTGAATCTCCGTGTCTCCTCTGTGTTCTCTG
>JACSRF010000110.1 GCA_014879875.1 Anaerolinea sp. | reverse complement strand
AATGCAACACGCGATAGTTCGGCTGCGCTCACCACAAGTTGGGCAAAGGGTGTGTTGCAAATGGGTTGATCAGGGAGGGACGCGGCATTTGCTCTTGTTTTTCATTGCTTGACAAAACGGCCGTCACCCATTAAACTTCCCTTAACCATTTGAAAAAAGTCAAATGGTTGAATAAGGACAAATGACAGTGACTGAACTGCTGGAAGAATTCAAGATCGCCGACATTAAGAGCCTGAAAGTGATCACCCACCCGCTGCGACTGCAACTGCTGGAGCGGTTAAAGCGTGCGCAGACGGTCAAAGAGTTGGCTGCGGCGCTCGACATGCCCCCGACGAAGTTGTACTACCACGTCAATTTATTGGAAGAAAAAGGGTTTATCCGCGTGGTGGATACGCAAATTGTTTCCGGGATTATTGAGAAGCAGTACCAGGCGGTGGCGCGCCAATACCACATTGATGACCAGATGTTGGCGACCAACGATGATGAAGGGCAGGTGGAGGCGCTGCTGCGTTCGTTTTTCACGATGGCGCAGCGCGAATTTCAGCAAAGCATCCGCGCCGGGCTGGTTGACCTGAAGGAGAAGGGACAGCCACACAAAGGTAGTTTGGTGCGGGCGCATTTCCATTTGTCGGAAGCAGAGGCCAAAGAATTATACGGCCGTCTTGAAGCCTTACTGCAAGAGTACACCACCCTTTCCCAGGAAAACGAGGCAGTCCCCGACAGCGACCGCTACAGCCTGACGCTGGCTTTCTTCCCCACTGGTTAGTTTGTAACCCCTATTTTCTGAAAGGAGATCCTGTTTATGTATCGCATTGAATCGCTTTTGTCTGCTCGTCTTTTTTTAGTGCCCCAACTGGTGGGCGACCAACTTTACTTTATCAGCAATTTGAACGGCCGTAACAACCTCTACAGCATGAAACTCGGCGGCAGCGTGCCCCAACCACTGCTACCCGGCAACATCGCCCTGCAAAACCCGCACCTGGTTGACGGCCGTTCCTTCATCGTCTTTCCCGATTTGGGCAAAATCCTGGTGCTGATTGATCAGGACGGTGACGAAAATTACCAACCGGCGTTCATCCCCCTGAGCGGTGGCTACCCGGAATTCCCCTTCCGCGACACGTTCCCCAACCACAGCGTGATGGCCGTCGGCGAAAAATTGGCACAAAACAGCGTTTACTTCATCGCCCAATCGCGCAGCGAATCCCTCTTCACCTCCTATCTGGCCGATTTGGCAACAGGCGAATTGGAGAAGATCAGCGAGGGCATGTTTGGCATGTTCCCGATGGGCGTCAACGAAAGCAACGACGAGTATATTCTGGCCGAGCAGTTTGGCATTGGCGATACCGTCCTCTACTGCGCCAACCGCGCCGACAAAACGCCGCAGCACTTTTACGGCGTCACCCTGGCGCAGCGGCAGGCGGGGCAGAAAGCGGAGGCAACGGCCGTTGGCAACCTCCACTTCGCCGCCAATGGGCAGGGTCTCATCTTCTCGAGCATCCTTTTCGACGACAGCTACAGTCTGGCCTATATGCCCTTCGCCGACCCGGCGAACGTCACGCCCATCCAATTAACCGGTGTCCGGCACAGCGGCGTCGGCGAGATGGAAGGGGTGGAACACCTGAAGGACAATCGTTACACGGTGCAGTTCAACATAGATGGCTGCTCCTGGTTGTACGAAGGGGAATTGGACGAGACGACCTGGACGATGAACCTGATCCATCTGCTTTGCGGTGAGGGGGAATTGGCGAATGGTGTGCTGGAATCTGTGACCTATGACGCGGCCGGCGACCGTTTTGCCCTCTCCTTTTCCACGGCCACCTCGCCGACGCAGCTTTACACCATCGAAGGGGCAGCGCGCAACCTGATTACGCGGCACACGGATGAGCAGGTGTTGGGCATCGCCCCGGAATTGCTTGCGACCGGCGAAGACGCCTCGTTTGTCTCGTATGATGGGCTGCGCATTTCCGCCCGGCTTTATTTACCGGCAGAGAGTTTAGGGTATGAGGGGCAACGGCCGTTAATCTACTACATTCACGGCGGCCCCCAGGGGCAGGAGCGGCCTGATTTTGCCTGGTTCTCCATGCCCTTCATCCAATTCCTCACCCTCAATGGCTTTGCCGTTTTCGTGCCCAATGTGCGTGGCAGCACGGGCTACGGCTTCGCTTACATGAAGCGCGTTGAGCGTGACTGGGGCGGCCAGGATCGGTTGGATCACGTCCACGCCATGACCCAGGTGTTGCCTCAAGACCCGCGCCTGGACGTCAGCCGCACCGGGGTGGTTGGCCGTTCCTATGGCGGTTACATGACCCTAACCCAGGCCAGCCGCCACCCAGAGCTATGGGCGGCAGCGGTGGATATGTTCGGCCCATATGACCTGATCCAATTCGCTCAGCGCGTGCCGGAGACGTGGAAGCCATTCATGAAGATGCTGGTGGGTGACCCGGAGACGGAGCAGGAATTTTTGCAAGAACGTTCACCGCGCACCTACATTCACCAGATTGAATGCCCCCTGCTGGTTGTGCAGGGGCAAAATGACCCGCGCGTCATTGAGCAGGAGTCGCGGGAATTGGTAGAAGAGATACGCGGCCTGGGCAAACAGGTGGATTACCTGCTCTTTCCCGATGAGGGGCACGATGTTTTGAAATTTGACAACCGCGTGACGGTGTATAATCGCATGACGGACTTTTTCCGGGAGTGGCTACGGCCGTAATCATTCCCTTCTCTCAGGATGGCTGATTGGCCGCCAGGTCAATCAGCCATCCTCCCCACTTGCTGATCCCCCATTTGTAGACAATTTGCGGACACCCCCTTGTTATCATGCCCGCCATGGATAACAAGACGATGCAGTATGCCTCTTACCTGGTGCGGTTGTGGCGAGAAGATAGGTCGGAAACGGCCGTTGAATCCGCCACTCACTACCGCGCCGAAGTTGAACATATCCAAACCGGTCACCGCCGCCAATTCCACACGCCTGACGACCTCTGGGCCTTCCTTAATCGCGCCGTCCCCACAGGAGAATATGATGCTGCGTTTAACGAGTAGATCGCGCTTTGTTTTTTTGCATGTTGTTGTTTTACTGCTGGTAAATTTGTGGCCGGGGGGAACGGCCGTTACCCACGCCAACACCTACGCCGTCACAAATACCGACAATAGCGGCCCCGGCTCCCTGCGCCAGGCCATCCTCGACGCCAACGCCAACCCCGGCGCCGACAGTATCACCTTTGCCATCGGCGCCAGCGGCAGCCAGCAAACCATCCAACCAACATCCACCTTACCCACCATCACCGGCCCGGTGACGATTGACGGCTGGAGCCAGGGCGGCGCAGGCTATACCGGCCCGCCCCTCATCGAACTCAACGGCGCGTTGGCGGGCAGCCATATCAGCGGTTTGACCATCACCGGCGGCGGCAGTACCGTGCGCGGAATGGTTATCAACGGCTTCCTCCTCGGTTCATTGGCCAGCGGCATTCGCTTACAGACTGGCGGCGGCAACTGGATTTACGGCAACTACATTGGTACGGACTTCGCCGGAGCGACGCGAGTCGCCAACAATCGCGGCATCTGGATTGACGGCGGCTCCAGCAACAACCGCATCGGCACCAACGCTGACGGCGTGAATGATGTGGCCGAACGCAACGTCATCTCCGCCAACGTCGAACAGAACATCTGGATTTACCAGCCCGCCACCACCGGCAACCTGATTATGGGCAACTATATTGGGCTGAACGCGGCGGGCACGGCGGCCGTAGGCACAAACAATTCGACTGTCGCCACTACCGGAATCCTGGTGCAGGAAGCCAGCTACACCGTCATCGGCACGGATGGCGATGGCCAGGGCGACGCCCTGGAAGGCAACGTCATCAGCGGCAATATCTACAATATTAACCTGACCGGCACCACCAACCTCAACGAGAGTCACCACAACCGCATCTCCGGCAACCTGATTGGCACGAACGCCAGCGGCACGGCCAGCGTGGGCATTCAGGTGGAAGGCGTGCGCGTCTACGTCGCTTACGACAACCTCATCGGCACGGATGGCGACGGCGTTTCCGACGCGCTGGAAGGCAACCTGATCTCCGGCCACTTTGATTTTGGCGTCATGCTGCAGCAGACCGGGGCCCTTAACACCGTCGTCGCCGGCAACAAAATCGGAACCGACATTACCGGCATGGCTTCTATCCCCAACGGTTTCGGCGGCTCGCCCCGCGCCGGTATCGTGCTGGGCGGCTACGGCAACCGCATCGGCACCAACAGCGACGGCGTCTCCGACGATCTGGAGCGCAACCTGATCTCCGGCAACTACCAGACGACCATCTCGGCCATCTATTTCAACAACCTGTCCAACCCCAGCGCGCCACCCACCATCATTGCCGGGAACTGGATTGGGGTGGACGCCACCGGACTGGCCGCGCTGCCCAACAACTACGGCATCGGTGGTTCGTCGGCCGTCCCCGTCATCATCCGCGACAACGTCATCGCCGCCCACACGATTGAGGGGATCACCACCCATTCGTCCAATATGCTGATCATTGGCAACCGCATTGGCGTGGGCGCGGATGGCGTGACGCCGCTGGGCAATGGGCAAAATGGGCTTTTTCTGTCCGGCAATAACAACGTCATCGGCGGCACG
>JACSRF010000111.1 GCA_014879875.1 Anaerolinea sp. | reverse complement strand
GGCGCTGGTGTCCAGGTTTTCTTTGAGGGCGATGGGTTGGTTAACGGCCGTGTCCCAGGCGCGGTACACCGCCCCAAAGCCGCCCTGCCCGATGAGCCTGACGATACGGTAGCGATTGTTTAAGGTTTGTCCGGTGGTTAAAGGCATAGTCATCTCATAAAAAAGCGACAAAAGCACAAAGTATTACGGCGCAAGGAAATAACGCTGACGAAGCTCCTGGCTGTCTGTTTGCGTGGTTTCAAACCAGATTTGCCAGAAATCGGCGCCGGTTAATTGCTCCGTGTGTAAACCGGCTTCTGTGTAAGCGCGTAAAAAGGCAAAAAAGGCGTCATCGCCCACTTGCCCGCGCATGTCGTGGAGAAGGAGAGCGCCGCGCAAATAAATGGTGTTCACATACGGCCGAAAGCGGTCAAACGCATAAATCGTGCTGTCCACCCATCCGGTTGGTTCAAAGCGGTTGACGCGAAAATGCCACCACCACTCGACCAGTTCCGGGTAATACTGTTCATAAAAGAGCAGTTCGCTGTACGTCGCCAACGCCTCATCCAGCCACGGCTCTTGCGCCTGGTCGCTGCCGACAATGCCCTGCCACCATTGATGCGCCGTCTCGTGGGCGGCAATGGGGATCAGGTATTCGCGCGGCGTGCCGTTGTACCGCTGATAAAGCCCCTGATCGAGAAAATACAGCCCGTCAAACTCCATGCCATCGCGGAAATCGGCGACGACGAGGGTCAGCGTATCGTGTGGGTACGGGGCAAACAGGTCGCTGAATAAGATTAACGCCTGCACGGTTGTGTCAAGAGCGACGCGCCCGATGGCCTCGTCTTCAGGGAAAGCATACCCCGTGACCTGTACGCCGTCGTGAACGGCCGTTGCCACAACATAATGCCCCACCGACCAGGCAAAGTTGCGGGCGCTGCGCAGTTGATAATGCTGCCAGCCATCACGCCCGTCCACAAAACCATTGGCGGCCAACACAGGCATGGGGTCGGTGGGCGCAATTTGCAGGTAGACATCGTAATCGGCGCGGTCGTAGACCAGGTACTCGCCCACGTTGGCCGGTTCGTTGCTGATCCAGCCACGCGCGGCGCTGTAGGGTGGGACCATAGGATACCAGTTGCCGAAATTGGTCTGGCGCGGCGTGTAACCGAATTCGCCGGGCTGCGCCGGGATGTTCAGGGTGTAGGCGAGATGTAAGGTGACGTAACCACCTGGCGGCAAGGGGGCAGGCAGGGTGATGGTGAGTTGCGCGTCCGTTTGGGTATAAGCCAGGGGCGACTGGTCGGCCGCTGCCAGCGTTTGCAACTGGAAAACGTCCGGGCTGCGCGCCGGTTCGATTAACAAGGGCAGCGTGGTATGGGTCGCGGGGGTCTTGTTCACGTAAGTGATCGTCTGCGTGACGGTCAGACGGCGCTGCGCGTCATCCAGGATGGCCCAGAGCGCGTAGTGAGTGACCTCAGGGGCGGGCGGCGACGTGGGCGATGGTATGGGCAATGGGGCAACGGTCGTATGCGTGGCGATAGTCGTTGGCGTCACGCTGGCTGGTTCTGTAACCCTGATCGGCGTGGGGGTCGGCGTGGCTGGTAAAGCTGCAATGTGCGTTGGCGGAACGGCCGTGACCTCAACGACAACCCCCGCTGCTCCGCCACATCCGGCCAACAGCCAGACCAACAACAGCAGCAACAGGGAACGGCCGTTCCTAGACAGGGAACGGCCGTTAACGCACCCGCACTGTAATAATTTGCCGATAACTGCCTGCTTCATAATACCCTTCGCCATCAAAAACTCGTTCTGCCAGTTGATACGCCGCTTCCACTTCCACCGTTTGCCCGCTAACCCAATTTTGCAGCAGGGTAGACCAATAACGGCACTGCCACGAATCGCCTTTCTTGTCATATTCCAACTGGTCATGTTCCAACATTTGGGCGGAACTGATCGCCTGCCCATTGAGCAGCATGGAAAAGGTGAGCGGGGCGGTGATGGCTTCCAGGTCAGCGTGCGTCCGCCCACACCATTTAAATGACCAGCGGCGCGTTTCGTTGGCGGCAACGGCCGTGTTGTACCGCATGGTTCCGGGTGACTGCATGTCTTCAAACTCAAACTCAAGTCCCTGCCAAATGCTGGTCAGGTTGGTTTGGGATTGGGTGGGGCGGACAGCGGTAACGGCCGTGATGATTTCTGTCGGGCGTGGGGTCTCCGTTGGACGTGGGGTTTCCGTTGGGCGGGGCGTTATCGTAGGCTCGGTGGTGGGTGTGGGCGGCACGGCCGTCGCCACCGGCACGGCCGTTTCTATTGGCGGTGCAGAAGTGGGCATGGGAACTGCCTGACCACCACTCTGATCGCCAACAGCTTGTGGAGATTCTGTCGGCGCAAAGGCAAGCTGCGTCACCACAACCGTCTCCAACACCGTCACCGTTGGCGTGGGCCGGGTACTGCGCCACAACCCGGCCACGCCAATGAGCAGCAGCAAGCCAGCGACAAGACCCCACCCCCAACGGGGAAAGACGAATTTATCGCCTGGCGGGGTAGAGTCACCCGTATGGGTCGTCTGTAAAGCGCGCAAAAACGCATGGGCCGACAACGGCCGTTTCCCCGGATCCATCTCCAACGCCTGCGTCACCCCCTGCCGCACCGGCGCGGACACATACGGCGCGGCCTGGCTGAGCGGCGGCAGGTGAAAGGGCGTCACCGTTGGGTCGTGCCCGGTGAGCAGTTGATGGGTGACGACGCCCAGGGCATACACATCGCTGCGCGCATCCGTCTGCCCCTGCCCGTACTGCTCCGGCGCGGCGTAACCGGGCGTGCCAAACTTCACCGTGTCGCTCGTTTTGCCGGGGGTGAAGTGGCGGGCGATGCCGAAATCAATCAGCTTGAGACGGCCGTGCGGCTGCACCATGATGTTCCCCGGCTTCAAGTCGCGGAAGATGATCGGCGGCTGCTGGCTGTGCAGGTAGTTGAGCACGTCGCACAACTCTTGCGCCCAGGCCACCACTTGCGCCTCGGCAAAGCGCCGCCCGACCCGCTCCCACGCCTGCTGCAACGTCTCCCCCTGCACGAACTCCATCACCAGGTAGAAGCGGTTATTCTCGAAGAAGTAGTCGTGAACGGCCGTTAACCCCGGATGGCTCAAGCCGGCCAAAATGGCCGCTTCCTGCTGGAACGCCTGCTGCGCCAACTGCCGGTCGGCCGGGGGAAGCTGCGCCGGGTCGAACTCCTTCACGGCCACCGGCCGCTGGTTCAGGCGCGTATCCTGCGCCTGGTAAACTGTGCCCATGCCACCCTGTCCCAGGTGGCTGCTGACGTGGTAACGTCCTTGTAAGATTTGTCCAGTTGCAAGGGTCATTATTTTGTACAGGCGCAAAATGTGCGCCAGATGCATAAATTTTTAACGCAAAGGAGCAAAGGGCGGAAAGACACAAAGAGAAGAAAGAGAAGGCTTTGCGTCTCTTCCTTCGCGCTCTTGCACTCTTTGCGTCCTTTGCGTTAAATTCTTTTGGTTATGGTTGCGCCACGTTATGGATAAGGAGGGTAGGGAGAGGGTGGCGGTACGGTTGGCGGTGGTGGTACGGTTGACGGTGGCGGCGTATCTGGTGGTTCTGGTTGTGATGGGGCCGGCGTCGCCGTCGGCAGCGGCCGCGTCGGCGTGCGCGTGGGGGTGATGGTGGCCGTCGGCGTCGCCGGGATGGTGGCGGCGACGGCGATGTCGGCCATCGTGAAGGTATCTACCCGCTCGGTGACGCTGACGGAAATCCAGCCACGCTGCCCATCGGCCAGTTCCACGTTATACCAGGTATCATCCCGGTTCTTCGCCAGGACCACGACTTCCTCACCGGCGCGCAAGGTCGTCAGGGTGGCATACGCGGTGCCTGGCCCACGCCGCACGTAGACGGAACTGTATTGGCTGCTGATGCGCACGCGAAAACCGGCGCTCATCGTCGGCCCCGCCATGCGCGGCGTGGCGGTACTGCGGATGGTAGCCGTGGCCGCAGTCGTTGGCGTCGGCGAGGGCGGCGTGGCGGTGGTGATGACGGGGACGATGGTCGTTTCAGTAGTAGCGGAGGGGGGCACGGCCGTTTCCGTCACCGCAATTTGGACGATGGCCGTTTCCGTCACCGCGTCATCCCCCCGGTTGGCCCACAGCAGCCCGCTCACCACAGCCACAACCAGCAGCGCCAGCGCCCCCCACGCCCACTGCGGCCAGCGCGCTGCACCCTTTCCTTTATCTGGTTGCAGCAGCGCCGTTTTCAGATCGGTCACATTTTGGAAGCGGCGGCTGGTCTTCGTGTCCATCGCCTTCAAAATCACCTGTTCCAGATCGGCGCTGATTTGCACATTCAACTGGCGCGGCGGCGGCATCGTTTGGCTGCCCAGGAGCAAATCCACGCTCTCCGGCGGTTCCTGCCCGGATAACAGTGTGTACAACGTCGCCCCCAGCGCGTAAATGTCCGCGCGCGCGTCGGTCGCGCCGCTGCCGTACTGCTCCGGCGGGCTGTAGCCGGGCGTCACCGCTTTGGCCCCGATGGTGGTCGCCAGGGTGGGGTCATAGATTTTGGAGATGCCGAAGTCTACAAGCATGGCACGGCCGTTTGGGGTGATGATGATGTTTTGCGGCTTGATGTCGCGGTGGATGATGGGCGGG
>JACSRF010000112.1 GCA_014879875.1 Anaerolinea sp. | reverse complement strand
GAGTTTACAGATTGGGCCAATCTTGGAGATTGGCCCAATCTCGCCAAGTTAAAAACGGGCAAACCCTTAATATCTATAGTACCAGTAGGCAGAAGTCATCACCTGGTTTTCAGCAGGATATTGCCAGAGTCAGCGCCCACTGAGGGTAGCGCCCACCGATTACCGATTACCGATCACCGATTACCGATTACCGATTACCGGCCGCCGGCGTCGGGGCAATGGGCAGCCAACAGGTAAAAAGCGTCCCTTCATCAGCAACACACTGTACAGTCACATGGCCATGGTGCGCCTCGATAATGGCCTTAACAATACTTAAACCCAAACCGGCGCCGGGGACTTGCCCGGAAGCAGCCAACCGCCCCCGGTAAAAGCGATCAAAGATATGCGCCTGCTCATCAGGTGGAATGCCCGGCCCGTTATCCTGCACGGTCACGGTCAACCACAAGCGGTCAGCGGCAACGGCCGTCGCCACCGCGATGGTCACCACACCGCCAAACGGCGTAAATTCAACAGCATTGTCCACCAGTTCAGCGAGTGCCTGTAGCAAACGCTGGTCATCTCCATAGACGACAGGCAGGTTTGGCGGCAGCGGCAAGGCCAACAACTGCACGCCTGCTCTTTCGGCCGCCGTCGCAAACTGCACTTGCACAGCTTCCAACACAAGAGGCCAGGGAACGACACTCCAAACGCGCGCGCCCGCCCCACTGTCCAGCGCCGTCATCTCAATAATATCCTGCACCAGATGTTCCAGGCGCGCCACCTGCTGCAAGAGCACTTCAATATAATGGGTTTGCTTCGCTTCTGTAGGGGTCATTTGCAATAAGTCAGCATACAACTTGACATTGGTGACTGGAGTGCGTAATTGGTGGGAAACGTTAGTCATAAACTTATTGCGCGCCTGTTCCAATTCTTTGCGCCAGGTGATGTCCCGATGTGAGGAGACGTAGCCGGCCAACTGCCCCTGCGCATCATGAACAGGGGCAACGACAACGGCCGCATCATAAACCCGTCCATGACGATCACATAAGGACAATTCAGCTTGCCAGATGCGATTATCCACCAAAGTTGCCTGTAAATTGCGCGCGTCCTGCTCGGTTAAACACGTCATCCACTCGGTCAGCGTTGCGCGTCCACAAACCTCAGCGGCGCTGTATCCTGTCAAACGCGCAAATTCCTGGTTCACATAATCAACAACCATATTCAGGTCATAGAGAACAATAGCGTCTTGCACATTGTTGAGAATGATTTCTTGCTTTTCCTGTTCAGCGCGAATTTCGACCGTGCGCGCCGCCACTTCCTGCTCCAGACCGGCCACAATCAGGAAGCGGTCAACGGCGCCGGCCAGGATGTCGGCAACGGCCGTCGCCAGGCGCACTTCATCGGGGTGAAACGGCCGTTTTTCCGCCAGCCCCACGTGCAGCACCCCCAACACCGCATCTTGTACGCACAATGGCAGCGACATCTGGCTGCGTAAAGCCGTTGCCGCCGCTATCGCCCGTTCCTCTGGCAGCAAACACGCCCGCGCATCCTCGGTCACATTTTCCGTTATATATGCCTCGCCCGTCGCCGCCACATAGCCAGTGATCCCTTCCCCCAACCGGTGCCGCATACCCACCGTCGGAAACCCTGGCGGGTATGCGGCGGTCAGTTCCAGCATATCTGTACCCGGCCGCAGCAAATAGACACTGGTAAAAGCAGTTCCCAACACATCGGCCGCCTGCGCCAGCGCCATAGGTAAAAATGCGTCCAGCGTTTTTGCCGCGCGCATCAATTCGGAAACGGAGGCCAACGACTCCAGTTCCCGCGCCCGCTGCCGCAATTGTGCCTCAACCTGCTTACGTCCGGTAATGTCATGCAAAATCACCAACCATCGCGACACATCGTCGGCCGCATCGGGCAGCGCCGAGACGCTCACCTCAAACTGGCGCATGACATCGCCGACCAGGTAGGACATCTCAACCAGTGTGTGTGGCGCGGCCGTCAGCGTCGAGAGCACGCGCGGCCATTCGGGCAACAACGCTTGCACCGGGACGTTCATCTGCCGTTCGGCCGTCAATCCCAGGATAAAGCGCGCTGCTGGATTCGTGTCTACAATGTACCCTTCCCTGTCCAAGACCAGCACGCCCTCTTGCATCTTCTCGATTAGCAAGTCGCGGGCCACCGGTCCCCAGGCAAACAGGCGGTAGCGGAATAACCCCCAGGCCATGACGATGCCCGACAAAGTGAAGCTCAATGGCGTAAAATCAACGTGCGGCAGCAGGGGTTGGCGCGACAAATAGAGCGCATTAATGATCAGCGAGATCAGCAGCGCCGTCAGGATGACGATCACCTGCCGCTGGTAAACCAGGGAAGCGCGCCGCGCCTGATGCAGCAGCACGGCTCCGCCCACGACAAACGCCAGATAGGTATACCCAGTATAGAGCCACAGCAACGGACCGAACCGCACATCGAGCAACAGCAGCGGGCCGATCTCCACAACCTGATAGGTTGACCAGATGAGGGGCAGCAAGGGATCGCTCCAGGCCGCCAGCAAGGTGATGAGAGGAATAGGCCAGAACCAGATCAGGCGACGCCATGTCAGCCAGGCGGTGCGCTGCATAAACGAGGCGACAAAAACCAGCCAGGCGACCGGGATTTGCACGACGGCGACATACCCCAACCGGCCGGCGATAAGCGTGCCGCGCGCGCTGCCGTTGACCACGATCAAGCCGTTGAAGATGGCGAATCCGGCCAGGAGCAGCATCATCCAGGCAAAGGGTTTGGCCCCCGGCGCACCCTGACGCTGCCAGCTGTAGACAGCCAGCAGGAGCAAAATGACCACGGACATGGAGATTAAACCCAGGTAAATGATGTACATCCCAACCATGAAAATAACTATACCCTGTCCTGGAAATATTCAAAGATTTCGGCGTCTGAGGAGAGGGCAGAAGTTACACAGAGGTAGAGAAAAGAGGGCAGAAGTTACACAGAGATTCACAGAGAAGACACGGAGATACACAGAGGTAGAGAAAAGAGGAGAGAAGTTACACAGAGGTTCACAGAGAAGACATGGAGATACACAGAGATAGAGAAAAGAAGAGAGGAGAGAACTGAATGAACTGAATGGACCAAGCAGGCCCTCTATTTCCTCTCTCTTCCCTCCGTGAAACTCTGTGATTCCTCCGTGTATCTCTGTGTAACCAAAAGGATGGACAAAGCGGCGAAAAAACGTTACAACAGTTACCTATGGTCAAGAAGAACAATCGCATTTACGTTATCGGACACGTTAACCCAGACACAGACTCGATTGCCGCGGCGATGGGGTATGCCTGGCTGCTCCAGGATCAGATGGACGCGGAGATCATTGCCGCCCGCGCCGGGCAGCTTAACCCACAAACGACATGGGTGCTGAATCGGCTCAACCTGGATCCGCCGCTGCTGCTGCCGGATGCGTCACCCCGTTTTGAGTCTATCACCCATCGCTATAACACGACGACCCCAGAACGGCCGTTACGCGACGCCTGGTCCATCGCCAACCGCACCGGCGGCATCGCCCCCATCCTCAACGCCGATGGCACGCCTTATGGCCTGGTGACTGTTCTCAGCCTCTTCGATTTCCTCAAACGCGCCGTTGGCGCCAATCCACGCCGCGAAGAGACCAAAATCAGCGAACTGCTGGACATCCCGTGCCAAGAAGCGTGCGATAGCGAAGTGCCCCGTTTCCCATTCAACGGCCGTATCCGCGACGCCTTGCCGCGCATCCTGCGTGAAGAGCGCACCGAATTTTGGGTACTCAACGAGCATGGCAGCTATGCCGGCATTTGCCGCCAGCGCGACGCCCTCAACCCACCCCGGCTGCAACTTATTTTGGTAGACCACAACGAGGCGCGCCAGGCATTGGGCGCGCTCGACGAAGCGGATTTGCTGGAAGTGTTAGACCATCACCGCCTGGACAATCCCTCCACGCACATGCCCATCCGCTTCACGGTAGATGTGGTGGGCAGCACTTGCACGCTCATCTCGGAGCGCATTGACGAGAGCGGGCTGAGCGCGCCGCCGGCCCTGGCCGGGCTGCTTTTGGCCGGCCTCATCTCCGACACCCTGCTGCTGGCCTCCCCCACCACCACGCCACGTGACCATCGCGCCGCGGATCGGCTCGGCCGTTGGGCTTTTATGGGTGGCTCTATCCTGGAAAATGAAACCGTGCAAACCTTTGGCGAGCAGGTGCTGCAGGCGGGGGCGGGGCTGGCTTTCCGCGAAGCGGCCGATATCGTCAGCGCCGATTTCAAGCAGTACGAAGCGGGCGGGCTGCAATTTGGCATTGCTCAGGTGGAAGTCACCAATTTTGCCCAGTTAGACGAGTACCGCGACAAGCTGCGCGCTGCGCTGGCTCATTTGCAAGAATCCAAGGGGTTGGATTTTGCCATGCTCATGGTGACAGACGTGGTGCGTGGTACCAGCCGCTTGCTGCTTACACGCGAGGTTCCACAGTTAGACGTGCTGCCTTACCCGCGTCTGCCCGATAACATGCGGCAGGCAGAAGGGGTTGTGTCGCGCAAGAAGCAGCTTTTGCCGATTGTGTTGGGGGCGTTGGAGGGGTGAGCGGGGAACGGTAATCGGTAATCGGTAATCGGTAATCGGTAATCGGTAATCGGTAATCGGTAA
>JACSRF010000114.1 GCA_014879875.1 Anaerolinea sp. | reverse complement strand
CTACCGGCAGATGGGCAGCTACGAGGCGGCGCTGGCCGACTTTGACCGGGCCATTGAACTGGATGAGAAATATGCCGGGGCCATTGCCAGCCGGGGCGAGACCTACCGGCAGATGGGCAGCTACGCGGCGGCCCTGGCTGATCTGAAACAAGCCATTACCTTTGATGAAGCTCCATACCATCTGGAAAATTTAGCAGACCTCTATGATGATCTGGATGAGTGGGAGCAAGTCCTGGCTACCTATGCCCGCATTCAGGAAATTGCGTCCGGCAATCCTTATGCCTACAACAACCTGGGCCTAAAGCTCATGGCCCGTGAGTTATATGAGGAAGCGTTGGCGGCCTTCCAGTGTCGTATTGAAATGGAGCCAGAAACGGCCGTTTCCGCCAATCTTGCTGTAACCGCCATCCACATCATTCGCGGCCAGAATGAGCTGGCCCGCGATTACCTGGATCGCGCTGCTGATTTACTTTCTTCGCAAGCGGGGCGTGATCTGAAGGACGCATCGGCATACGACTACGATGTAGCTCAGTATTCCCTGTATAGCAATCGGGAAGATGTCCTGGAGCGATGGCACAACTGGTTAAGCCAATATCACCACACAGAAAAAGAGATAGGCGAGGAGATTGACTTCCTGCAACGGCTGGCGGCAGCACCTCAACCGCCCCTGGCTGCCGCAGCCGTGCTGGAACTGCTCAATGAGACCAATTCAAATTAAAGTTGACAGTCACTTCCGAAGTGACTGTCAGCTATGGAGAAGGAGTTTTATATGGCGCGAAGCGAAAAAGTTAAGGCTTTGGCGGGGTTTATCTGGGGGGTGGCGGATTTGCTGCGGGGGGATTATAAGCAGGCGGATTATGGCAAGGTGATCTTGCCCCTGACCGTTTTGCGCCGGTTGGACTGCGTGCTGGAGCCAACGAAGGACAGGGTATTGGACTTTATGGCGACCCGCGCGCCCCAGATGAAAATCAAGAACCTGGAGCCGCTGCTCAACAACCTGTCCGGCTACGCCTTCCACAATACCAGCCGCTATACTTTCCCCCGGCTGGTGGAAGACCCGGATCATATTGCCGCCAATCTGCGTAATTACATCAATGGGTTTTCGGCCAACGGCCGTGAAATCATCGAATACTTTAACTTCAACGGCCACATTGCCCGGTTGGATGAAGCGGATTTGTTGTACCTGGTCGTCAGACGGTTTGCCGAGATTGACCTGCACCCAACGGCCGTTTCCAACACCGAAATGGGCTACATCTTCGAGGAACTGATCCGCAAGTTTTCCGAACTGTCCAACGAAACGGCCGGGGAGCATTTCACCCCCCGCGAAGTGATCCGGCTGATGGTCAACCTGCTCTTCCTCGACGACCGGGAGGTGTTGACCACGCCGGGCATTGTCAAAACCATCTACGACCCGGCTTGCGGCACGGGGGGCATGTTGTCGGTGGCCGAAGAGTACATCATGGAGCTAAACCCCCAGGCCAAGCCCGTCCTCTTTGGGCAAGAGCTTAACCCTGAATCCTACGCCATTTGCAAATCGGACATGCTGATCAAGGGGCAGGATGTGGGCAATATCAAATTTGGCAACAGCTTTACGATGGATGGGCTGCCCGGCCAGCAGTTTGATTATATGCTCTCGAATCCACCCTTTGGCGTGGAGTGGAAAAAGGTGCAGAGCTATATCCAAAAAGAGCATGAGGTGAAGGGACATAGCGGCCGCTTTGGGGCCGGACTGCCCCGCATTTCTGATGGCTCATTCCTCTTTTTGCAGCACATGATGGCGAAAATGACGGCGCGTAATGGTGGGGCGCGTCTAGGCATTGTCTTTAACGGCTCGCCTCTCTTTTCCGGGGGCGCGGGCAGCGGCGAAAGCGAGATTCGCCGCTGGATTATCGAGAATGATTACCTGGAAGCGATTGTCGCCTTGCCTGACCAGTTGTTTTACAACACCGGTATCTTTACCTATGTCTGGATTCTGACCAATCGTAAATCGGCGCGGCGCAAGGGCAAGGTGCAGTTGATCAACGCCACCGAGTTTTACGTCAAAATGGGGCGGAGCTTGGGCAACAAGCGGAATGAAATTGGTGACGGGGAGGATGGCAAGCCAGATCAGATCGGCGAAATCACGCGCCTTTATGGGGATTTTGCGGAGGGGCGGCTGTGCAAGATTTTTGATAATGACGCTTTTGGCTACTGGCGGATTACCGTAGAACGGCCGTTACGTCTGAATTTCCAGGCCAGCCCAGAGCGCATCGAGCGGCTGGCTAACGAATCAGCCTTTGCGAACCTGGCGCAATCGCGCAAGAAGGGAGACGCCGCCCGGCTGGAGATGGCCGAAGGAGAAAAGCAGCAAACAGCCATCATCGAGATGTTGGCGCGGCTGGATGGTTCGCGGCTGTATACAAACCGCGAGGCGTTTGAGACGGATTTGACCGGCGCGATTAAGGCCAGTGGGGTGAAAGTGACCGCCGCCCTCAAAAAAGCGATTCTCAACGCCCTGGCGGAGCGGGATGAGAGCGCCGATATTTGCCAGGACAGCCAGGGTCGGTCGGAAGCCGACCCACTGCTGCGCGATACGGAAAACGTGCCCCTGACGGAAGATATTCAGACCTACTTTGCGCGGGAGGTGCTGCCCCACGTACCAGACGCCTGGATTGATGAAAACCGGACGGTGAAGGGGTACGAGATCAGCTTTACCCGTTACTTTTACGAATACAAGCCGCTGCGCCCGCTGGCCGACATCCGCGCCGATATTCTGGCGTTGGAGCGGGAGATGGAAGGGCTGCTGGAGACTATCTAGGTAAGAATAGTGACAGTCACCTTCGGAGGTGACTGTCACTTTTGGGGCATGAAGATGAAACGATACCCGCACTATAAAGATTCTGGCGTGCCCTGGTTGGGCGAAATTCCATCGCATTGGAGAACCGCAAAATTGCGGTGGGTTGCTCAAATCTATGCTGGAGGAACTCCTAGTAGAGACAAGTCTATTTATTGGGAAAACGGGACAATACCCTGGATTTCTTCAGGCGAAGTAAATCAAGAGTATATAACATTTCCAACAACCTTTATATCAGGTGAGGGCTTTCTGGCCTCAAGTGCAAAATGGATACCAAAAGGAGCGATAGTAATGGCTCTGGCTGGTCAAGGGAAAACGAAAGGAATGGTGGCGCAGCTAGGTATTTCTACCACTTGCAATCAATCGCTCGCTGCAATTGTTCCTGGAACAGACCTGTTTTCTCGATATGTATACTATTGGTTGAAGAGCAATTACACAAGAATAAGGGGTTTGGTGGGAGACAGCCAACGGGATGGGCTAAATCTAGACATTATTGGCTCATTACTCGTGCCAGTATTACCGAATGATGAACAGGCGACTATAGCCAGCTACCTCGACCAGCAAACGGCCGTTCTCGACACACTCATCATCAAGAAACAACAACTGATAGGGTTGCTGCGGGAGGAGCGAACGGCCGTTATCAACGCGGCCGTCACGGGGCAAATTGACACGCGAACAGAGGATTTGGTGGGGTACGGCCGTTATAAAGATTCCGGCCTCGAATGGCTAGGCCCGATTCCTGAGCATTGGGAAATCACACGGCTAAAATGGCTTATTAGAGACAAACTGAAATATGGTGCAAACGAAGCGTCAGAGTTGACTGATACAAACCTACCAAGATACATCAGAATAACAGACTTTGATGAACGCGGAAATTTGAGGGAGGCTACTTTTAGATCGTTGGAGTGGGAAATTGCCAAAGATTATTTACTTGAGGCGGGTGACATTTTGTTTGCGCGAAGCGGCGCTACTGTGGGCAAAACTTTTCAATTCAGGGGAGAAACTGGAACTGCTTGTTTTGCCGGTTATCTGATTAAAGCGAACCCCAATCCAGAGCGGATTCTTTCAGATTATCTTTACTACTATACAAAATCAGATGCTTACGAGAATTGGAGGGATAGCGTTTTTATTCAAGCAACAATTCAAAACATTGGCGCAGATAAGTATCAGAACCTAGATGTAACGATCCCTCCGGTTAATGAACAACGGTATATTGTTGCTTATCTTGATCAAAAAGTTGCTCAAATAGACCAAAGCATTGCCACAGTAGATCGGCAAATTAGCCTGCTGCAAGAATACCGGACAGCGCTCATCTCAGCGGCCGTGACCGGCCAGATAGATGTACGCCAGGAGGAACATTCATGACACTTTGCGTTGCCTGGATTCGTCAGGTTGGACAGGAAAAAGAGTTGGTCATGGCTACCGACAGCCGCCTCACTGGTGGCGAAAGTTGGGACAGCGGCGTTAAGCTATTTGAACTACCCCGCCATGACTGTCTGCTTTGTTTTGCCGGAGGGACCGCCCGCGCTTATCCCCTCATCCTCAACTCCATCTCTTCTATCAAATTCGACTCAACGCTTGCCAACTCCCATACCGACATCCACGATGTTTTGGATTCATTGCTTGATTTGTTCACCGCACTTGTTAAAGACATTAGGGAACCTGCCGACGACATAAACAAGATGCGTGCTGAAGCCCAATTCTTGTTTGGTGGTTGGAGTTGGAAAAAGCAGCAATTTTGTGTTTGGCGGCCTGATTGACTGACAAATCTTTTTGGGGAGCGTTTTTCAAAAACAAAAAATAGGCTATCTTTCTCAGATT
>JACSRF010000225.1 GCA_014879875.1 Anaerolinea sp. | reverse complement strand
ACTTCAATAAGTTGGTCAAGATTGGTTCAATCTTCGGAGATTGAACCAATCTAAATGGGCAAATTATTTGATTCTCGTTCCTTAGCATGGAACCGTAACGATTACTTGACGTAATGCAACCTATCTATTACGCTTGTCACATAATACTGACTTTTGCTTATCTGTACTAGCAGCTTGTTCGGAAAAAGTCATCATGTAGAGCAATTTGTCAAATTGCCCTACACACGCAAAGACGAAAATGTCGTTTGCACATTAGAATTTTGGGCGCAGATTTTCCTGCATTAACGCAGATTTATTGGCATTTTAGGACTGAAACTCATTCTTATCGGTGTTAATCGCGTCCCGTTTTGACTTCTCCGACAGACTGCTAACGAGAAGGCGTTTGATGAGTACATTGCTACCATGTGTTGTCAGCGTCGAAGATGATGACGACCTCTACGATATTATTAGGCTCACCCTGGAACCGCTGCCAATCCGGCTCTATCACGCTGCGACCGGGCTAGAGGCAATTGACCTGATGCGCCAATACGAGACGATAGATTTAATCATCCTGGACATTATGCTCCCAGACATTAATGGGTGGAACGTGTTGAAACAAGTGATTGCCGACGGCGTAACACCGAAAGCGATCATTGTGTTGACCGCGCAAACAGGAGCAACGCATCGCGTGATTGCCCACTTGCAAGAAGTAACAGCCTACATGACAAAACCGTTCAGACCGAGCGATTTACGCGACAAGGTTATTAACGTGCTCAAACTTCCTCTGCCAACTCATGAACAAAAACAAAAGTGGTAGATTGATGCTACATTGCCAAACACAAAAAGGGAGATGACTGGTTGTCATCTCCCTTTTTGCGCTTGATGAAAGAAGTTTGCTTATGCAGTTTCTACGACTATCACTTCATCTTCTTTCTTGTTACGCTTCAGTAAATCTTTGAGCCAATCGCGGCTTTCTTTTTCCATCTCTTCGCCACGATCTACCAGTTTGTTGAACAGCTTGACAATCCCATCTTTGCTGTCTACAACAAGATCCTGGCTCATGCCAACGGCGCCAAAACCTACCAACAATACTTTGTGAGCGGTATCAAATAAAACATTCTTCTGTTCTTCCATTTCTTCGACCACCACATCTACGACGGTCGCTTCTTCTTTCTTTGCCATGTTGATAATCCTCCAAGGGCTTAATCATTCTAAATAAATGTGACGCATCGCGTCATATAAAAATATAACACAGTGCGTCATGGATGTCAAGCCATTCTAAAAATTGGCGCATGAATGCGCCGGTCTCAAAAACGCATACAATTATATGGCGCGTGGGGACTGGCATTGCCTAAGCCCAGGCTGTTGAGGAAAAAATGGACGAACAACAAAAAGTAGCAACGCATAAACTATTCATCAATGGCGACTGGCAAAGCGCCTCATCTGAACAAACATTTTTTACGCACAATCCGGCTACAGAAACGGTGCTGGCCGAGGTCGCGCGCGGTGATATGGCCGATGTGGAGCAGGCTGTTGTCGCCGCCCGACATGCGTTGGAAGGGGCATGGGGCCGCCTGAAACCAAAGGATCGGTCACGGTTGCTGTATGCGGCCAGCCGGGTCATTCTTGAACATGCCGAGGAGTTGGCGCTTTTGGAAACGCTGGACAGTGGCAAACCGCTGCCGCAGGCGCGTAAAGAGGTGGTCAGCACGGCTCGTTATTTTGAATATTATGCCGGCGCGGCGGATAAAATTCATGGAGAGCAGATACCGCTGGGGCCGGGCTTTGTCAATTTCACCATCCGCGAACCGATGGGGGTGACGGCGCACATTGTGCCCTGGAATAAGCCGCTGAATATTTTGGCGCGTAGTCTGGCGCCGGCATTGGCTGCGGGAAACACGGCCGTTATCAAGCCCTCAGAACTAACGCCCCTCACCGCCCTTAAACTGGCCGAACTGTTGGCTGGGATGGGGTTTCCGGCCGGTGTGGTCAACGTCGTCACCGGCTATGGCGAAGAAGCAGGCGCCGCTCTGGCCGGGCACACCGACATTGATCACATCACCTTTACCGGCAGCGCCGCCACCGGGCGCGCCGTGATGAAAGCGGCCGCAGAGCACATCAAGCCGGTGGTGCTGGAATTGGGAGGTAAATCGCCGCTGCTGGTCTTTGCCGATGCGGATTTAGATGTGGTTGTGCGCGAAGCGGTGAAAGGGATTATCACCAACTGCGGCCAGATGTGTTCGGCCGGGTCACGCATTTTGGTGGAAACGGCCGTGAAGGCCCCATTCCTGGAAAAGCTGACTGCCGCCATGCAGCAGATCGTCATCGGGCCGGGGGTGGACAGCCCAGATTTAGGGCCGCTGGTGTCTGACATTCAATACGGCCGTGTCGCCAACCACATTGACATTGCCACCAGCGAAGGGGCACACATTCTGTACGGAGGCGGCCGGCCACCCCATCTGGCGCGCGGTTATTTCATCGAACCCACCATCTTCGATAACGTCCTGCCAGATATGTATATCGCCCAACAAGAGGTATTTGGCCCGGTGCTCGCCGCCATCACGTTTCAGGATGAGGCCGAAGCGGTGCGTATTGCCAACAAGGTTCCCTATGGGTTGGTGGCCGGCATTTTCACCAACAACATCAATCGCGCCTTGCGCCTGGCGACGCGCCTCCAGGCGGGGCAGGTTTTCATCAATGATTTTTACACCGGGGATGAAGAAACGCCTTTTGGCGGGTATGGGCAAAGTGGATTCGGGCGTGAAAAAGGGTTGGCCGCGCTGCACAATTACACGCAAATCAAAAATGTAGCCATCCGCGTCCGTGCCTGAACTATAGGATTTACGATTAACGATTTGCGATTTACGATTGGCTTGCCATCAATCGCTCCTCCATCTCCGCCACGTCTGCTTGCAGCAAAGCCTTGTGCGGGTATTCTGGCAGGTGGCGGATCTGCTGCTGCAAGGCGGGCAGGGCGTCGCCAAAATGCGCCATTTCGGCAAACGCTTTGTCAGCGTCGGCCGGTCGGTTGAGCGTGGCGAGGCTGCGCCCCAGGTAGTAGCACGCCTGTAAATCATACTCGCCGCGCGGCAGCGTGCCCTGCGTCGCCGCGGCCAATGCGGCTGCCGCCGCCTCATAATTTCCCTGGCGATACTGGCTTAACCCCAGGTGATACTGGTACAGCGCATAGTCTGGGGCGTAGGTCAGCGCGTCGGTATAGGCGGCCGCAGCGTTGGCAAAGCGATTTTGCGCCAGGTAAATTTGCCCCAACGTGTTGTAGACGGGATGCGCGCCGGGGCTGAGGTCGGCCGCTTTAGCTGCGTCCCGTTCGGCGTGGACGAAGTTCATCTTCATTAAGTAAATGAGGGCGCGCAACTGGTACGACTGCCAGAAATCGGGGCGGGCGGCGATGGATTTATTGATCAGGTCGAGCGCGGCATCGTAACGGCCGTTGGCAAACTGGCGATAAGCGGCGCGGTAAGAGAGCGGTGTGTTCAGTACGCGCTGTGCCAGCAGCAGCACAAAGGTGATTAGCAGCCCGGTGAGGGTGTAGGTGAAGCTGCCGGTGATCGTTCCCCAAGAGACGCCGACCAGCGCGGGCAGGGCGAACAAAATGGCGACCAGACGCAGCGACGCGCGCGCCCGTCGTGTCCAGACCATCAGGTAAATGACCAGGCTGAGGCTAATCAGCAGTCCCAACCCCAGGTAAAGCTGCTGCGGCACGATGACGAGGATCAGCGCGCCCACCACCCAGATCGCCAGGGTGATGGCGATGGGCAGAAAAATGCTCAGGCGTAGTTCTTTGGGTGTGGGACGGTGTTTTGTTTTTGTGGTTGGTTGATTGGTTGGGGTCATGGTAGTTTGGTAGTTGGATGGTCTGGTAGTCGGGTAGTCAGGTGGCGGGGTTGTGGTTGCAGTAGGCGACGGCCGTTTCCGCCAATATCGCCGCCAAATCCACCAGCGAGGCCAGGTCTACCCACTCCACCGCGCTGTGCAGGCCATCCCCCTTGGGGCCGATCAGCACACTGTCCATGCCGGCGGCGGCAAAGAGGGCGGCGTCGGTCCAAAAAGGTTGGCCGATGTGGGGCGGGCGCTGCCCTAAGCGGCGCGTGGCGGCTTGCGTCACGGCCTGCACAATGGGCGAATCTGCCCCAGTAGCAAATGGCTCGCGTTGGAAAAAGGGGGTGATGGCCGCGCGAAAGGTTGGGTCGGTGGCGGCCAGACGGTCAACGATAGCTTGCAGTTCGGCCGTCGCCTGCGCTTCCATCTCGCCGGGAATGGTGCGCCGCTCAATCTGGCAGAGGCAGTGCGCGGCATAAATGCTGATCTCGCTGCCTCCTTGCAGCCGCGCCGCGTGCAGCGAAGGCGGCCCGGCCAGTGGGTGGGGTGGCCGTTGGCGCAATTCTTGTTCCAATCTGTCCAGTTCCGCCAGGAAGCGCCCCATGCGCATGTTGGCGTCTACCCCTTCCTGGAAGCGGCTGCCATGCGCGGCGCGGCCGAATGTCTCCACGTTGTACCAGATGTAGCCGCGATGGGCGCAGCAAACGGCCATGTCTGTCGGTTCGGTGACGATGGCCGCGTCGGCGTGGAATTCGGGATAGGTGACCAGATCGGCGCTGCCGATGCTGCTGTACTCTTCATCGCACACGGCCGTTACCAACACATCTCCCGCCAACCGCGCCCCCGCGTCCACCAGCGCCTTTGTCGCCGCCAGCATCGCTGCCAGGCTGCCCTTCATGTCTTGCGCCCCCCGGCCATACACCTTGCCGTCGCGCAGCGTTGGCGCAAACGGAGGGATGGTCATGCCGGCCACGCCCACGGTGTCCATGTGCGCGTTGAGGAGCAGCGACCGTCCGGCCGCCGAACGGCCGTTTCCCGCCAACCGCCCCACCACATTCGGGCGGCCCGGCTGCACCTCGTAATGGGTCACGTCCAGCCCCAATTGACGCATGGCATTGGCGACGTAGACGGCCGTTTCCCCTTCGCCCGGCCCATCAGCCGCCAACGTGGGATTGATCGAGTTGATGCGGATCAACGCGCTCACTGTGTCGCGCAGGTAATCCTGGTCAATGGTTATCGTTGACATATACACCTGTTTGGACGTGAAACGTGAAATGCGATAAGCGTTTCTTCACGTTTCACGCCTCAATAAGCGCCCAACTCGTGCAGCCGCTCATCGCTGATGCCGAAATGGTGCGCCATTTCATGGATGACGGTGTGACGCACCTGCTCCCGGATGGCATCCAAGTCACGGTCGGCCGCTTCCTCAATCGGTCCCTGGTAAAGCGTGATGGTATCTGGCGGAACCAGGTTGTAGCCGCTGGTGCGCTCCGTCAGGGGGATGCCGTGATAGAGGCCTAACAAGGTGTGCCCGGCCGGTACGTCGGCGTCACGCAGTTCGGCGCGGGTCGGCCACCGGCTGACCAAGACCTCCACATTGTTCATCCGTTCCTGAAAAAAAGGGGGCAGGCTTTCTAGCGCCTCCGCGACCAATGTCTCAAATTCAGCAAAGGGTAACATGGGGCAGATTGTAGAGAAGGCAGGGCTGTTGGTCAACTGTCCAGCAGTTGGCGCGTGAAATCATATGCTGCTGTGGGTTTGTCTACGGCCGCAGCGACAGCCTTGATCAAGGCGGAGCCAACGATGACGCCATCGGCCAGCGCGCCGACGGCCTGCACCTGCGCCCGCGTGGAGATACCAAAACCGACGGCCAGCGGCCCAGTGGCGTGGGCGCGCACCCGTTGGATGAAGTCGCCCAACGCCGGGGGTAAATCTTGCCTGGCGCCGGTGATGCCGGTGACGGAGACCAGGTAGGTGAAGCCGGTTGAGCGGCGCGTCACCAGCCTGATGCGCTCCTCTGAACTGTTCGGTGACAGCAGGTAGGTGAGGGCCAGGCCATGCGCTGCCGCCAAGGCTTCCAATGCGCCCGCTTCGTCTGGGGGCAGGTCGGGGATGATGAAGCCGTTGGCCCCGGCCTGGGCCGCGGCACTGACGAACGATTCCAGGCCATAAGCCAGGATGGGGTTGACGTAGCCCATGAGCATGAAGGGGATGGTGATGTGGCGGGCGCGGAGGGCGGCGACGGCCGTTAAACATCGCGCCACCGTCATCCCCCCATGCAAGGCGACCTGGGCGCTGTGCTGAATGGTCGGCCCATCGGCCAGCGGGTCAGAGAAGGGTATCCCTAACTCCATCATATCCGCCCCGGCCGCCGCGCACGCCTCCACCACATCTAGCGACGTGGCATAGTCAGGATAGCCCAGCGTGAAATACGGCATAAACGCCGGCTTTTTTTGTGCAAATGTGTTTGTAATTGCCTCTATTGGCTGCATATTGATCCTCGTATTATGTACTGGTTACTGCTTTGACAATGTTAAATTTCATGACGTGCAATCGCCTGTGAATGGAATTCACAGGCTGAAACGTGAAGTACGCTGAAGCGCACTGGGGACGCCCTTTCAGCGCGTTTTCTATCTCAGCCACCGAATTCCATTCGGCGGCGACCAGAGGTAGCTAATTTAACATTGTCAAACTACTCACCAATAACTGATTACTGATTACTGACCACCGATTACCGATTACCGATTACCGATTACCGATTGCGCCAATCACCGTATCCAAATCCTTATCACCGCGGCCGGAGATGTTGATGACCATGATGTGGTCGCGGGGGAGCGTCGGGGCGCGTTTGAGCGCTTCGGCAACGGCGTGGGCGGATTCTAGCGCGGGGATGATCCCTTCCTGGGCGCATAAGGTTTGCAGGGCGGCTAACGCTTCGGCGTCGGTGACGGCCGTGTAGAAGGCGCGTTCCAGGTCGCGCAGATGGGTGTGTTCTGGGCCAACGGCCGCATAATCCAACCCGGCGCTGATGCTGTGCGTCAGGGCGATTTGGCCGTCGGCGTCTTGCATGACGTAGGTGTAGCAGCCGTGCAGCACACCGGGACGGCCGATGGTCGGGTCGGCAAAACGGGCGGCGTGTTGGCCGGAGTCCAGCCCATTGCCCCCCGCTTCCACGCCAATCAGGTCTACCGTTTCATCGGGGATGAAGTCGTGGAAGATGCCGATGGCGTTGGAGCCGCCGCCGACGCAGGCGATGATGCTGTCCGGTAAACGGCCGGTCGCCGCCAAAATTTGTTCCCGCGTTTCCCGACCAATGACGGATTGAAAATCGCGCACCATTGTTGGGTATGGGTGGGGGCCGAGGGCGGAGCCAAGCAGGTAGTAGGTATCGGCGACGTTGGTCACCCAGTCGCGGATGGCTTCGTTGATGGCGTCTTTGAGCGTTTGTGAGCCGCTGTCTACGCCGCGCACGTCCGCGCCGAGCAGCCTCATGCGGAAGACGTTGGGCGCTTGCCGCGCCATGTCTACCGTGCCCATGTAGACGACGCATTCCAGGCCGAGCAGGGCGCAGGCGGTGGCGGTGGCGACGCCGTGCTGCCCGGCGCCCGTTTCGGCGATGATGCGCCGTTTGCCCATGCGCTGCGCCAGCAAGGCTTGCCCCAGGGCGTTGTTGATCTTGTGCGCGCCGGAGTGCGCCAGGTCTTCGCGCTTGAGGTAGATTTGCGCCCCGCCCAATTTGGCGCTGAGCCGTTTGGCAAAGCTGAGAGGAGTGGGCCGGCCGACGTAGGTCTTGAGCAAATGGTCTAATTCTGCCTGAAACTCAGGGTCGGCGCGAGCATGGAGGTAGGCTGTTTCCAGTTCCGCCAGCGCCGGCATCAAGGTCTCTGGTACGAATTGTCCGCCGTAGGGGCCGAATTTTTTGGGGAGAGTTGTTGTGGTCATGGTTCCTCTTTGTTCGTAATCCGTAATCGGTAATCCGTAATCGGTAATCCGTAATCCGTATGCCGTAATCCGTAATCGGTAATCCGTAATCCGTATGCCGTAATCCGTAATCTGTATGCCGTAATCCGCTTGCAGTTCACGGTTCACGGATTACGGCTTTCGCGTTTGCAATAAACTGCGCCATTTTGCGCGCATCCTTGACGCCGGGAGCGCTTTCGACGCCGGAGGCAACGTCTACGCCCCAGGGTTGGACTTGCTGCACGGCCGTTCCCACATTCTGCGGCGTCAGCCCGCCGGCCAACATGAGCGGGTAGACGCGGGCGACGTGGGCGGCGATGCGCCAATCGCCCGTTTGCCCGCTGCCGCCATATTCGCCCGGTTGGTAGGCGTCTATGAGGATGGCGGGTTTGTGGGGGAAGAGGGCGAAGGTTTGGACGAGTTGATCCGCTTCATGGGGGGTAGACGGCCGTATTGCCTTGAACGCCTTTCCTTTTAAGAGATGCAGCATCTCGGCCGGTTCGTCGCCGCACAACTGCGCCAGGTCGAGGCCGCAGTGTGCCATGATGCGGATCACCTCATCCAGCGGGGCGTTGACGAAGATGCCGATGAGGAGGGGGAAGCGGTGAGCCGTGAGCCGTGAACCGTGAGCCGTGAGCCGTGAGCCGTGAGCCGTAAGCCGTAAGCCGTTATCCGCGTTGGTTCGCAGGGCGGCGATGAGGTTTGCCGCCTTTTCTGGGGAGATGCAGCGCTTGCTGCCTGCGTAGAAGTTGAGGCCGAGCATGTCTGCACCGAGGGCAACGGCCGTTACTGCATCTTCCAATCGCGTAATACCACAAATCTTGACTTTCATACCTGTTGAAAATAACTCTCGCGCCGTTCACGGCTTACGGCTTACGAATCAACTCGCGCACCTTCGCCCCTGTATCCGCCGCCGTGACTAATGCTTCGCCGATGAGCATGGCGTGGACGCCCATGCCGCGCAGGGCGGCGACGTCGGCGGGGGTGTGGATGCCGCTTTCGGCGACGACGGTGATGGCCGGGGGGATGAACGGCCGTAACCGCCGCGTCGTCTCCAAACTGACCGTGAACGTGTGCAAATCCCGGTTGTTGACGCCCAGCAGGACGGGGTCGCAGGTCAGCGCCACTTCCAATTCTGCCTCGTTATGCACCTCCACCAGCGGCGTCATGCCCAGTTCGCCGGCCAGGGCGTGCAGATCGCGCAGTTGTGGCGCGTCCAGGCTGGCGGCGATGAGCAGGATGGCGTCGGCCCCGGCGGCGCGCGCTTCGTACAACTGGTACGGGTCGGCCAGGAAATCTTTGCGCAGCAGCGGCGGCCGTTTCTCCAGGGCGGCGATGTCGCGCAAATAGTCCAGATGCCCCTGGAAGTACCGTTCATCGGTGAGGATGCTGATGGCTGCCGCGCCGTTGTCGCGGTAGCTTTGCGCCAGCGCCAGGTGGTTAAAATGGGGTGCGAGCAGCCCTTTGGAGGGGGATGCTTTTTTGACTTCGGCGATGAGGGCGGGCTGTGCCTGACTCTGGTGCAGGGCGACCAGGAAGTTTTGCGGCGGCGCGGCCGTTTCCGCCAGCCGCCGCATCTCGGCCAGCGGAATGCGCTGCCGTCGCGCGGCCACTTCAATTCGTTTATGGGCGAAAATTTCGTCTAAGATGCTCATGGTAGTCGGTAATCGGTGGTCGGTGGTCGGTTATCGGTGGTCGGTTATCGGAGGTATCAATACCTACCGTTCACCGTTTACCGTTCACCGGTTACCGTTCACTGTCTGGCTGGTCGTCACCAATGCCTCTAGCTTTGCCAGCGCCGCGCCGCTGTCGAGAGAGCGACGCGCCAGTGCCAGGGCGTCGCCGAAGTCGTTGGTGTGCGTGGCGAGGGCGGCGGCGGCGTTGAGCAGGGTTACGTCACGGCGGGGACTGTCATCCTGCCCGGAGAGAATGGTGCGCAGGATGGAGGCGTTTTCGTCCGGGTCGCCGCCGCGTAGGGCGTCTACGCTGCCCCGTGCAAAGCCATAATCGGCCGGGTCGAGTTCGGTGGTGACGACACGGCCGTCGCGCAGATGGCTGACGCGGTTGGGACCGCTGGTGGTCAATTCGTCCAGGCCGTCATAGCCATGCACAATGAACGCGGCCGTGCTGCCCAATTCCCCCAACACATGCGCCAGCGGTTCGGTGAGGGCGGGGTCGAAGACGCCGATGAGCTGGTGGGTGGCCCCGGCGGGGTTGGTGAGCGGGCCGAGGATGTTGAAGATGGTGCGCGCGGCCAGTTCACGGCGCGGGCCAATGGCGTGGCGCATGGCGGGGTGAAATTTGGGGGCGAAGAGGAAGCCGATGCCGATCTGGTCTATGCACTGCCCTACCTGCGCCGGAGTCAGGTCAAGCTGCACGCCGAGGGCTTCGAGGACGTCGGCGCTGCCGCTGCGCGAGGAGGCGGCGCGGTTGCCATGTTTGGCGACCGGGTAGCCGGCGCCGGCGATGACGAAAGCGGCCGTTGTGGAGATATTGAAGGTGTGCGCGCCATCACCGCCGGTCCCGGCCGTGTCGAGCAGGGGACGGCCGTTGGTTTGCAGATGCACCGGGCTGGCGTTGGCGCGCATGGCGCGGGCGCTGCCCGCGATTTCCGCCACGCTTTCCCCTTTCATGCGCAGCGCCACCAGGTAGCCGCCTATTTGCGCCGGGGTGGCCTGCCCGGTCATGATGATGTTCATCGCTTCTTCCGCTGCGGTCAGCGTTAAATCTTCACGCTGCATCACTTTTTTGAGATACGGTTTAAGCATTTGTGTTCCCTCCTGTAAGGCAATTTGTCAAATTGCCCTACAGCGCCAGAAAATTTTGTAACAGTTTCTTGCCATAGTTGGTGAGGATGGATTCCGGGTGGAATTGTACGCCGAAGATGGGGTACTCCTTGTGCCGCAGCCCCATCAATTCCCCTTGTGAGGTGAAGGCGGTGGTTTTGAGGACGGGCGGCAGCGGCTCGGCGACGATGAGCGAATGGTAGCGGGTGGCGGCGAAGGGGCTGGGGATGCCGGTGAAGAGGTCTTCACCGTAATGGTGCATCTGTGATGTTTTGCCGTGCATGAGGCGTGGAGCGCGCACGACCTGCCCACCAAACGCTTCGCCGATACATTGCTGCCCCAGGCAGACGCCAAGAATGGGGATGCGCGGCCCAAGCTGCAGGATGACTTCTTTGGAGATGCCGGCGTCGTCGGGCGCGCCGGGGCCGGGGGAGATGACGATTTGCGCCGGGCGCAGCGCCGCCAGTTCGTCCGGGGTGATGGTGTCGTTGCGAAATACTTGCACCTCACAGCCTAATTCGCCGAAGTATTGCACCAGGTTGTAGGTGAATGAGTCGTAGTTGTCAATCATGGCGATCATCGGGGTCTCCTTTTTGGTAATCGGTAGTTCGTAATCGGTAATCGGTAGTCCGTAGTCCGTAATCGGTAATCGGTAGTCCGTAATCCGTTTACGGTTCACGGTTCACGGTTCACGGATTACGGCCTCTCGGCCATCTCCACGGCGACGGCCAATGCCTGCGCCTTGTTCACCGTTTCCTGATATTCGCTGGTGGGGTCAGAGTCGGCGACGATGCCGGCGCCGGCCTGGACGCTGATGGTACGGCCGTGCATGGTGAGGGTGCGGATGGCGATGCAGGTGTCCATGGAGCCGTCGAAGCTGACGTAGCCGACGGCGCCGGCGTAGGGGCCGCGCGGTTCTGGTTCCAGGTCGTGGATGATTTGCATGGCGCGGATTTTGGGCGCGCCGGTGACGGTTCCGGCGGGGAAGGTGTGGCGCAGCAGGTCGAAGGCGTCATAGTTGGGGCGCAGTTTGCCCTCCACGTGGCTGACGATGTGCATGACGTGTGAGTACCGTTCGATGACCATCAGTTCGGGGACGTGGACGCTGCCGTAGTCGCAAACGCGCCCCAGGTCGTTGCGCCCCAGGTCTACGAGCATGACGTGTTCGGCGCGCTCTTTGGGGTCGGCGAGCAGGTCGGCTTCGTGCGCCTGGTCTTGGGTGGGGGTTTTGCCGCGCGGCCGTGTGCCGGCGATGGGGCGCACGGAGGCCATGCCCTCTTCGAGGCGTACGTGCAGTTCGGGGGATGCGCCGATCAGGTAGAAGTCGTCGCCACCGCTCAACCCATCGAAGTCGAAGAAGAACATGTAGGGGGAGGGGTTGAGGCGACGCAGGGCGCGGTAGATGTCGAACGGCCGTGCCGTCGTCTCGCGGGAGAAGCGCTGCGAGGGCACGATCTGGAAGGCGTCACCGGCGGCGATGTGTTCTTTGGCGCGGCGCACGGCCGTTTCGTAAGCCTCTTGGGTGAAGTTAGAGCGCAGGGTGGGGTCGGGCGGTGGCTGGATGGCCCCATTTTGCGGCGGGATGGGCGCTTGCAGGCGGGCGACGAGGGCGTCGAGCCGTTTGTGGGCGGCGGTGATGGCCTGCTCGTTGTCGCCATTGAGGTGGGCGTTTGTGATGAGCAGCAGTTTGCCAAAGGCGTGGTCGAAGGCGATGAGGGTGTCGGCGAAAAGGAGGATGGCGTCGGGTTGGAGGGGGTTTTGCGGGGCGGCTGTTGGGAATACGGCCGTTTCAAAGTAGCGCATCATCTCATACCCCAAATAGCCGACGAGGCCCCCGGCAAAGCGGGGCAGATTATGTGTCGGCGAGAGGCGGTATTGCGCCATTTCGCTGCGCAAAAAGGAGAGTGGGTTGGTGGTGGGATGGGTGTTGATGGTTGTCGCGCCGGCAAACTCGTGAACGTGCCAGGCGTCCTCTTGCAGCACGTAAGCCTTGCTGGGCTGGACGCCAATGAAGCTGTAGCGGGCGATCTGTTCGCCGCCGGTGATGCTTTCCAGCAAAAAAGATGGCCCATCACCGGCCAGCTTGAGATAGACGGAAACGGGGGTTTCCAGGTCGGCCGGTAGTTCGCGGATGACGGGGATGAGGTTGGGAACGGCCGTTGTGTCTGGTGCGGTCATTTCATTGAACATCTATTTCTCCTCGTAGACTGTAGGGCGATTTGGAAAATCGCCTTACAACAAAAAAACCTTCTCCTGTCCGTCTAGGGACGAGAGAAGGTTCCCGTGGTGCCACCCTGTTTAGACCGCTGTCGCAAAAACAAAAATCCCCATGAGCGCAACGGGGATAACAGCCAGCCTCACTTTTTCAGTTCACGCGCATGGTCAGGCGTAAACCTATGCCGGGTAACGGTGGCAATTCCGGCCGGGGCTAGTGCGGTAATCCGTAAGCGGTAATCCGTAATCGGTTTACGGCACACCGGTTCGCCCAGGCGACTCTGAGGTCCATTCAACGCCAGCGTATGTACGAAGATCTCACCATTTCTTCGCTCTCTGGAACGTCGTTTTGACGTTTACTCGTCCTCTTCACAGTCTTTTGCTTGTTAAATGTTGTGTCACTTTATACTGGATGGAAGGCAGTTTGTCAACCAGGAATTTAGACGCTGGATTATTTAGGGTGGGGATTCTATAATGTAAAGGGTGGAGACGGCCGTGAACCGTAAGCCGTGAACCGTAAGCCGTGAACCGTAAGCCGTGAACCGTGAGCCGTGAGCCGTGAACCGTAGGCCGTGAGCCGTGAGCCGTGAGCCGTAAACCGTAAGCCGTGAACCGATTACGGATAACGGATAACGGTCTACGGATAACGGATTGGAGGCGAAAATGACATTGTTTGCCCGTCGTGGAATGAGCATCTTATTCGCTGTGCTAATTGCTGCTGTTGTTTTGCTTGCTATGCAGTATGGGTTTGTATCTGGTCAGGCGACGGCCGTGCCCGCGCGCCCGCAAGCGGTGATTGTTGTGAACAGCACATTGGATGTTGTGGCTGATGATGGCCTTTGTACATTGCGCGAAGCCGTTACGGCCGCCAATCTGGACGCGGCTTCCGGTGTGATGACCGGGGAATGCGCCGCTGGCAATGGCGCTGACGTGATTGTGTTGAGCGCAGGGATGTATACCCTGAGTTTGGAGGGCAGTGGTGAAGATAATAATGCCAGCGGCGACCTCGATGTTACCAGTGAGATAACCGTGCAGGGTTTATCTGAGGCCAGTGTGGTGATTGATGGCGCTGCTTTGGATCGAGTCTGGCACGTATTGCCGGGAGGTCGCCTGTCTCTGCAAAATTTAACCGTTCGTGGCGGGCTGGCGACCAACAGCAGTGGTGGTGGGATTTATCATGAAGGGGAATTGCTGCTGCTGGATACGGTGACGATGACGTTGAATGCGGCCGTGGGCGGGTTTCCCAATGGGCGTGGCGGCGGTATTTGGAGCAGTGGGCTGGTGACGTTGACGAATGCCGTTGTCAGCGAGAATACGGCCGCGCGTGATGGGGGCGGCTTTTACAATACCGGTGAGGCGTGGTTGGTTGGTACGTCATTGAGTGAGAATACGGCCGCTTTGAATGGTGGTGGCCTGTATGTGAATGGCGGGGTGGTGCATGTGACCGATTCAACCATTCGCGGGAATGTGACGGTTTTCAGCGGCGGCGGCGTCAATAACCGGGGGATGCTGTATTTGCGGGGCAGTGTGGTGGCGCAGAACAGCGCCGATTTGAGCGGCGGCGGCCTTTTTAACAGCAATGGCGGCGTCGTTTCGTTGGATGAGGTGACGCTATATGAGAATGCGGCCGCGCAGGGTGGCGCTGTCTATACTCGTGATGGACAGGTAATGGGGGCCGGAAGCACATTTTATGGGAATACGGCCGTTAGCGGCGGCGGCCTCTACAGCCGTGACAGCGCCACGATATTGAGCAACAGCACGCTGAGCGGCAATGCTGCGAGCGAGAATGGCGGTGGGCTGATCAATGAAGCGGTGAATGGGGAAGCGACTGTTAATCTGGCGCATGTCAGTCTGGTGGATAACCTGGCCGTGGCGGATGGCAGTGGGCTGCTGGTGGTGGGGGAAACAGCCGTTATCACGCTCAGTAACAGTTTGTTGACGAATGCGGCTGTGACGGCCCCGTATTGTGGTGGCGCTGGCGACATCATCTCGGCCGATTACAATCTGGTCGGCGATGCGAGCTGTAACTTGAGTGGCAGCAATGACCAGGTGGTGAGTGGCCCGCTGGTGGATGGGCTGGCTGACAATGGCGGCGCAACCATGACCCATGCCTTGCTGCCCGACAGCGCCGCGCTTGACCATATTCCCGTAGGCGAAAATGGCTGTGGCGCAATCTGGACAACCGATCAGCGAGGCGTCATCCGACCGCAGGGTGATGGCTGTGACGTTGGCGCGTATGAGGCGGAGGAAAGCCCCATTGTCGTTTACGCCACCTATTTACCCATCATTCGCAGCGCGGATGTGCTTATTGCGCCAGACCTCATTGTCCAGGAAATCATTGTGACTGCTGCCAATGTACAAATTGTCATTGCTAACCAGGGCACGGGGGCGGTGGTGGATGGTTTTTGGGTTGACTTATACATCAACCCAGACCCGATTCCGACGCAAGTGAACCAGACGTGGGACCAGTTATGCGCGGAGGGGTTGGTGTGGGGGGTGACGGATACGGCCGTGTTGACGCCTGGTGGGACGCTTACCCTGACCTTGAACGACAGCAGTTTTACGCCAGAGTTAAGTAATTTCTCCGGGACGTTTACCAATGGCATGGAAATCTACGTCCAGGTTGACTCAGCCAGCCAGGCGCGCGATAGCGGTGGTGTGTTGGAGATTCATGAAATTCTCAACCAACCATACAACAATATAGCCAGCATCGTTGTGGTTTTGCCTTAACTTTTTGAAGAGGTATTGTCATGCAAATAGAAAATCGAGAATTGAAGGTTATTTTAGGCTTATTGGCATTGATCCTGCCCGTATTGTTTTTTGCGTCGCTGACGTTGGCGGCAACAGACAGTGGCTTGCCAGATCGCCCGCCGACCATGACGCCGCTGCCCGCGCCTACCGACACGCCTGAACCGGTGCAGTCGCCGACACAGGTTCCCCCTGCAGAAACTGTACAACATAACGCCCCGGTGGCAGGCGGATTCCTTTTGCTGCAAATTGTCGGCGGGAACAACGCGCTTTGGACCGAAATGCAATGGTTGGCCAGCGATGGCGCATGGATGACGGTTGATGGCTGGCGCGGAAACCCGTCCGCAGATGGCGTTGTGATGTGGTATGTAGGTCCGGAAAACTTGGGTTTCCGCGCCTGGTTCCGCTGGCTGGTGTTCGACAAAGAAGGTGGGCAGTTGTTAGCAACCAGTGATGCATTTAAGCTGCCGGGAGGGGCGCAGCAGGTGGTTCCGGTTACTGTGACAGTGGATAAGTAATCGTCTGCATAATTTGCTCGTGAAGCGTGAAACGTGACCGAAACCTCACGTTTCACGCCAAACCACATGAAACCTTAATGACTCCTAATGGCTTCAAGCAGTGTTTACCTGGGTGTTCTGTAGACGAGCGGGTCGTTTGCCATCAGGTCCATGGCGCTGCTGAGCTTTTTTTCATGCAGTGATCTCTCCAGCAGTTCGGCGCTTTCTTCTTCAGGCTTTAAGTGCTGTGGTTCATCTGGCTTTGGTGATGGACGCGCTTCATGCTCTGGTGTGCTGACTAACTCTTCATCCGGTGTAAATGATCGCTTCTCAGACATGTTTTTCTCCTATTGCACTGGCCTGTGGCTGCATCACTAGTGCCCGTGTTCGGTAATCCGTAATCGGTAATCCGTAGGGCGCTACCTCTGGCAAATGTCAACGGAAGACGGTATACGGACTTCGGTTTACGGCTGCTGGAATAAGTGATCAGAAGTCAGTGACCAGTGTCATAACGTGTGGTCTCAATAAAAACAGGGCCGTTTCCTTGTGTCGTAAAATCAGATGGCAGGAGTGTTGGTTGGGGTGATGATGACGTTGGCTACGGCCGTTACTAAACACTATGATGCTTTGTCATGCTTTGGCGATAGTGACGAACAGCATGAATTGCAGGTGATGTTTATCATGATTAACCTGGTGCAGGTTACTGCTTTTCCCATGCCTGCCAATTGTATAATAGATTCTCGCCCGTTAATCTCCTGGCTCCTGGTACCCTTCTTCGTGAAAATGCTGCGCCTGAAACGTGTGAACTTCGACAGAAAGTGGGTGGTGGCGCAAATTTCGATAGGGAATACCCGCTTTATAGGTGATAGCTTCCAGGAATTGCGCCGGTTGTGGGATACGGCGCCAGACCTGAGGCAGCAGCAGACCACGTCGCTCTTGCCATGTCAGCATCACACCGTCTATGCCGGGACGTAGTTTGGCGCACAGATCATCAAAATCTGTATAAGGGAGGAGACGTGGAGGCGTCAGGATGGTTACTTCGAGGCGAATATCGGCCAGTTCAACGGCCGTTACCGGTGGAAAGCGTGGATCGCGTGAGGCAGCCGACACCGCATTACGCGCCACATCACGCGCCAATGCCCACCGTGCCTGTGTATTACCAATGCAGCCCCGTAAACGGCCGTGATCGGTCAATGTCACAAAACTCGCCCCCGGTTCTTGCAAGAGTTCAGGCAGATCAGCAAGCGTTGGCTCGTGTCGCGTCCCTTCGCGGACAAATATTTCCAGGCTGTGGCGGGCGATTTGTACTAATGTGGCTGCTGTCTTCTCATCGCTCATATCGGGTTTGCGCATCATCTGTCAACCCCTTATCTGTGTGCATAGTGTAGCGCATAAGCCAAAAAAACCGCTCCCGGGAGGAAGCGGTTTTTTTGGTTTTCGCTCTCACACCAGGAGGGAGGTGTTTTGAGCATTATCGGGCTTTGCGAAGGCAGAGGGAGGGGGTGCATTACCCTGAATCCAGTCAAGTCGTGCCAGTCGCGTTTCTCTCGTGCCAGTTTGGGGGGAGGAGTTTTCCCTCATGCCTTTTCCTGACTGAATCTAAAGCAACTATACACCAATTTGTTGAAAATTTCCATGAGAATTCAAGAAAATAGCCCTTTTCTCCTATCGTTACTCCTGAAAACTCGCTTGGTGACCGCTTATCTGGCGCTCATGTGGCGCGCAAGCAGAAGGTATCATGCTGTGCGTGTCATGATCACAAACCGATTACTGACCACTGTTTCTTTCCACCAACCGATCAATTTGCCGGAACTGCCACGACCAGCGCGCATTGTACAGGAACTGACGCAGGTCAAAACGGTTGTCGTCCGGCGAGTAGGCTTCGGCGTGGTAGGATGGGGTGAGCACGGTCATTTTGTGCCGGTTGATGGCGTAATGATAGAAGAAATGCTTCACTTTGGCGGCCACGTCTGCTGGTGACAAATGGTACCATTCATAGACCAACTTCTCGAACATACTCACGGGGCCGCAGCGTTCAACCTTGCGTAAATAGCCAAAGCGGCTCAATTCGGCATAAGTCATGCCCATGTCGGCCTCATCTTGCTGCGCGTAGTCGGCGGTGATCGGTTCCAATTCGGCCGTTGGCGGGGCGTCAATTACCTCGTTGAGCGCGGTGTACCCTTTGTGGACGGCCGCCCAGCGCAAAAAGCGGCGCAAATCCACCTTGCTGACGCTGCCGATTGGGTTGATGTCGGCGCTGCTGCAATCGTACTTGGTCATGTAGCCGCGCAGCGCTTCGTCTACGTTGGACGTGCCCAACACCAGCAGCGCCCCGCTGTGGCCGCGTACCCAGGGCAGCAGTTGCGCAAACAGGTAGGCGAGTACCATGCGCAGGCGCGCCTGAATGTTTTGCAGCGCCAAATTTTCGGCGCGTGTGCCGCCATGCACCTGGAAACGGGGCTTTTGTTCTGTCACCCACACGAACAGGTTGATGACCGCCTCGACCACTGAATCTATATTGATGTCCAGGTGGTAGGCGCCAATTTGCGCGGCCAACGCTTTGGCGCGCGCGCGTGTCTCTTTGCTGCTGTTGGCTGTGCCCATATAGCAGGTGTGCAACAGGCGATTGGCGAATTCGGCCGCGTCGGCCGGCGTGTACTGCTCGTCCCCGACCAGGCGGCGGGCGTCGGTGTGGACCTGCGTGTTACCAGCCTGTATTTCGTCCACAACCATCTGGCACATGATGCCGACTTGCGCGGCGACGGCGGAACTGTCTGCGCCGCCGGACAATGGTAGGAAGAAGCCGTTCATGCCAGAGCGGCGCAGGTAATCCCACAGCCAGCAGGCAGGGCCGTAGGCGATCTCCTCTTCGGGGGTGTGCATGGCGACGATGATGGGTTGGGTGGGGGCGGGCAGGGGATCGCGGTGGGTGAGTTCGAAGTCGGCGCGGATGCGCGGCACGGGCTGGGCGTGGCTGGCCTGCACTTGCAGGCTGCCGATGCCGCCGCGATAGGCGCGTACTTCTTCCAGGTCAACGGTGGCGGTGATCACTTCTACGTCACGTGGGGAGAATTGGGAGGCCTGGGCGAGGATACGGCCGTTGACCGCAATCAACGCACTGCCATCAAAATACAGCCGGTCGCCGTCGCATCCTTGTTGATTCGCGTAGACATAGACGCCGCCACTCTTGGCCGACGCTTCGCAAATGAGCGCCACGCGCCGCTGCAATTTGCGCAAAGTGTGGTGCGACCCGGAACCGTTGCTGATGATTTCCACGCCGTCCAGCCCCAGGTAGGTGTGTGGGCTGCTGGGGGCGAACAGTTCTTCGCACATTTCAGAGGCGAGCACCGTGTCGCGGGTGGCAACGGCCGCATCGCCAAAGGGCACGGTCTCCTGGCCGGTAATGGCGCGAATCATGCGCGGCAGGTGGTGTTCGATGATCGCGCGCGGCTGCTGCCAGGCGGCAAACCAGCGCGGCTCACGGTAGTTGCCATCGTCAGCCAGGATCATCTTGGGGCGAATGAGCAAAATTTGCCGGTTGAGGAGCAGCACGCGGCAGTTGTAGCGCGCATTGCGGTGCATGATCGGCATGCCCACGTCGCAGAGAATGTCGTCGGTGAGGTCGCTGTCCAGGAGCTGCGCCAGGCATTCCCAGGAATGGCGCAGCGTGTCCCCTTCCAGAAAGGCATCCTGGCAGCCATAACCGGGAATTTCCAACTCTGGCCCCAGCCGGTAACGCGCGCCGCGCGTTTTGGCAATGCGGATGGATTCGGCAATGCGCTGCAAATTTCCCTCGAAATCGAGCGCCCATTGGTTGAGATTACAGGTAGCGAGTGTGGTTAATTGCATGGCTTATCCTTTGAACAGGTGGCGCGATAGTTCGGCTGCGCTCACCACAAGTTTGGCAAAGGGTGTGTTTCATTTCAGTTGTAACTTGATTATACTTCCAATGACCATGAATGAATTAACACAAACTGATTTTGACAAGGTACGGCCGTTATTCGCCCCGCTCGCCCATCACCTGACCATAGACGCCATTTTGAGCGGGTTGACGCCGGGGCAGGTGTGGGTGGACGACGTGGCTGTGCCGCAAACGGCCGTCTGCTGGTATGGGCATCGCCTCTATTTAAGTGGCCGCGCGGATGACCCGGCCACGCGCCGCGCCTGCGCCCGACTGCTGGCCGATATGTATGCCCCCGACGCCCAGGCGCGCGGCAAAGCGGCTTACATAGCGCATGGTTCGCTGGCGTGGCGCGCCTACATGCCGGAGGTGTTGGCCGCCTGGGAACCGACGCAGTACGGCCGTCTCTATTACCGGTTGGATGCGCGTGGCCGTGATTGGACGCCGCGCCTGCCGGATGGGTACACCTTGCGCCCGGTAGACGCCGCGCTGCTGGCTGATGCAACCCTGACCAACCGGGAATGGGTGACAGAGGAGATGGTTTCGGAACGGCCGTCCATCGCCGACTTTCTGGCAAAGAGTTTTGGCTGGTGTGTGCAGCATGGAGAGCGCATTGTGGCCTGGTGCATGTCGGAGTACAACACCGGTCACCGCTGCGAATTGGGCATTGCCACAGATGAGGCGCAGCAGCGCAAGGGGTTGGCGACGGGGGTGGGGACGGCCGTTATCCGTCATGCCCTGGCGCAAAATGTCTACGACATCGGCTGGGATTGTTGGGCCAACAACCTGCCTTCCATCGCCACGGCGGAAAAGTTGGGGCTGCGGCGTGTGGCGGAAACGGCCGTCTGGTTTGGGTTTTGGCCGCGTTAGGGTGGGGAACGGGGGCTGCTTTACCCATCACCGCCCCATGCTATAATAAGGCCAGGTTCACCGACAAGGAGCGTGACACATGACCTTGATTGAACAACTATCCAGAGTCGCACCGCGCCGCCGCAAAATGAGCTATGACGCTTACCTGGAAACGGCCGGGGAAAGCGAGATTGTGGAGTGGAAAGATGGTGAGTATTGGCTGGTTGACCCACGCCCGCACCAGGAGCAGGCTGAGTTTTACGTCTTGGGTGAGGATGGTACGTATTATCCGGGGGTGATTGGGGAAAACGGCCGTTACCACGCCACCCTCTTCCCCCACTTTTGGCTGGACGTGGCCTGGCTGCGCCAACCCGACCTACCCAACCCGCAGCGGGCGCTGGCGGAAATCATGATCACCGTGCCAGGCTTGCCGGACGACCTGCGCAACGCTTATCAGACCATTTACCAGGCGTTGCAAGAATAAGGGAACACCTTGCATGTGGCGGCGCATCCGGTTTCCGCCAATACGCCAATCATGACATTCTGCGTCATTTTCCCTGACAATTGACATGCCTGGCAGGTTGTCTTTACCTGCGGGAAAGCGTAAACTAAAAGAGACCGCTTCCACTGTTGCCGCTTAAGAACCTGCATAATCTACGACATGAAGTGTACAATATAAACGCTTTTGTCGTCTGGTAAACATTCACAAATGAGTTCACTGAAAAAAAGGCATCATGTGGGGCAATTTGTCAAATTGCCCTACACACGCAAAGACGAAAACGTCGTTTACATATCAGGAATGTAGTGGCGCAGAGACGCAAAGTCACCAGAGTAAAAACTTGCGAAACCTGGGGTTACACGGAGTTGCACGGAGGATACACAGAGTGACACGGAGATCAGGAGAAATCAAGCGTAAA
>JACSRF010000115.1 GCA_014879875.1 Anaerolinea sp. | reverse complement strand
CGGTAATCGGTGAACGGTGAACGGTAATCGGTGAATGGTGATCGGCAAACCGATTACCGAATACCGAATACCGATTACCGATCACGGCAGCCAGCGCGCCCGGCTGCCACTGCACGTCGGCATCGGTGAAGATAAGGATTTCCCCCTGGGCGGCCTGGCTGAGTTGGTGGCAGGCCCAGTTTTTACCCAGCCAGCCGGGGGGCAGCGGTTGGCCCTGGATGAGGCGGAAGCGGGGGTCGGATGCGGCGGCTTGTTGGGCGAGGACGGCCGTGCCATCCGTAGAGCCATCATCCAACACAATCAGCTCAAAATGGGGGTACTGCTGCGCCAACAATAACTGCACGGCGCTTGCTATCACGGCCGCTTCGTCCCGCGCCGGGATGAGCAGAGAGACGAAGGGAGCGCTGGCCGGCGTGGCGGTTTGCAGGCGGGGGAAGAAGAGGAAATTGGAGACGGCCGTGAGCCACACAATCAGCAGCGCAAAGGAGACAAAAATGGCGACAATTTCGAGGAAGTCCATCATGTTTAGCATCAGAGTTGACAAATTTCCAAAATTTGTCAACTCTTGCTTATCCGTCGCAGGCGGGGGCGCTGCGCCAGGTCGGCGCGATGGTTCCAGATGAGCAGCGCCGTTTGCAGCAGCCACACGCCGGCCAGCAGCGGCGCTTGCAACCAGAGCAAAATGGCGGCCAAAATGACGACCAGCGCGCCCATCACCGCCCAGCCGGATGGAGTGATGAACAGGGCGATGAGCGAAAGCGCCACCACGCCTACCAGGGGAATTTGCCACAGCGTCACGCCAATCCACACGCCCAGGGCCGTCGCAATGGATTTGCCGCCGCGCCAGTTGAGGAAGGGTGACAGCGCATGGCCGAGAGGGGCAGCCAGGCTGATGGGCACAATGCGCCAATCTTGCCAGCCAAAAACATAATAGGCCAGCCCCACCGGCGCCGCCCCCTTGCTGATGTCCAGCGCCAGCGCCAACGCAAACCAGGCATAGCCACCGGCGCGCAGCACGTTCGTCGCCCCAGGGTTGCCATCGCCATATTGGGTGATCTCCTTTTTCAGCCCATAACGGCCGATCCACACTGACAAAGGCAGCGCGCCGACGAAAAAGGTGAGGAGTATCCAGAGGAGGGTCATGAAGAGTTTTGTAATCGGTTATCGGTAATCGGTTATCGGTTATCGGTTATCGGTTATCGGTTATCAGTAATCGGTAATCCGTTTACGGTTCACGGCTTACGGCTTACGGTTCACGGTTCACGGTTCACGAAAGCGCCAGCCGACATAGACAAAAACCATCATCCCCAGGCCGCCGGCGAGGGCGGGGCCGGGCATGCCCCAAAAAAGAGCCAGCCCGACCACTTCCAGGAACCAGGTGATGGTGTAGATGATGAGCAACGGCCGTACCGGTAACTGTGTCGGGCGAATTATGGCGGTCAACACGGCCGCCGTCACAAACCAGCCCCAGAAATTTTGCCAGGGGATGCCAAAATAACCACCCGGCTCATTCCATACCCACAAATTCCAGGCCACCATTTGCGGGTCTAGCAGCAAGTCCCACGCCGTCAGCGCCAACGCGCTGCCCATCACAAACAGACCTTGCCGCCACATCCGTTGCCGCTTCGCCTCAACATTGCGCCTTTGCGTTAAAAAGCCCACCGTCGCCCAGGCGGGTGGCAGCATCATCAACCACGCCGCCGGGATGAGCAGAGGCACGCCCAACACCTGCGGCTGCAAAACGTCGGTGTAGCTGTATTCGCCAAATGGGACGCCGGTAGCCGCGCCGAGCGCCTCAACGGTGAGGGTGAAAAGGGCGATGGTAACGGCCGTCGCCACCATTCGCCGCCACCCCCACGCTTCATATAAGATCACCAACACCGCCGCCGCTTGCAGCAGTACCCCGGCATTGATAAACGGCAGCTTCACCGCATCCCCCCACGTCCAACGCACAATGGGAATCGAGATCATCGTCAGCACCCAGCCCGCAATCAGCAGCGAAGACCAGGTGAAGAAATTGATGCGCTCAAACTGCACTTTTAGCGTCGTTAGCATGTTTTATCCCCATTCCCTGGCGCAAACAAGCCAGCCGTTCGCGGCTTTCGGCAGACAACGCCAACGTCATACCAAAGAGTATCAGAACGTTGGTGATAAGAAAAAAGACGAACTCTTCAATGGGCAGTATTCCGCCAAGCAGCCAATGCAGCGACTTCTGCGGGTTGATGGTCCAGGTTCCCGATTGAATCGCCAATGCATCGGCAGCCGCCAGGTAAAGCGTTACCGGAATCAGCGCCAGCGCCACCAACCGCCGCCGCCGCCACAAAATGTCTGCGCCAAAAAACAGTTGCAGCATGATCGGCGGCAGCGCCCAGCCTAGTTCCAACGCCAGGTACGTGCCCGGCTGCCAGCCTACCGCCAAAATCGTCACCATCGCTACCCAAATCACGCCACTCACCAACACAGACCAACGCCGCAAGGAGGCGTTTTTCCAGGAGTCAGAAACGGCCTTTTGGCTGCGGCGCATCCAAAACAGGAGCCATAACCCGGTCAAGACAGGCTGTACGATGAAGAAGGTGTACTCTTCGATGGGAACCCAACCAATGGTGACGCCGGTGACGAGCGCCGGGTCGTACCACCAGACGCCAGTCGCCACCAGATAATTATCCCAGGGAGTCGTGTAGATAAGGGCAACCAGAATGTGAATACCCAGTACCAGCCAGGGGGAGTAGTTGCGCAGGTGGGCGGGTTGATAACGGCCGTTACGCCCATCCCACCACGTCACCCCCAACAACAGCAAAATGGGAATGCCCACAAACAACGCCAAAAAACCAAAATAAGTCATTCGTTCTCCCTAATATATTCGTGAACCGATTACCGTTCACCGATTACCATTCACCGATTACCGTTCACCGATTACCGTTCACCGATTACCGTTCGCCGCGGCTGCGCAAATCAAATCTTCGGCAATCTTGGACGAGGAGAGTACGCCGGGCAGACCCGCGCCGGGGTGCGTGCCCGCGCCGACAAAGTAGAGATTGTCGAAATCCTCGGAGCGGTTGTGCGGGCGGAACCAGGCGGATTGTGTCAGCACCGGCTCTACCGAAAAGGCGGATCCCATGTAGCTGTTGAGCGTGTTCTGGAAGTGCAGCGGGTCAATGGTGTGCTCGGCGACGATGTTGGCCTGCAAATCGGGCAGATAGTTGTCTTCCAGGAATTGCATGATGACGTCGCGGTACGGCTTAGCCGCTTTCGTCCAATCAATGTCCGCGCCCAGGTGGGGCACGGGCGAGAGCACGTAAAACGCTTCGTGGCCGTCGGGGGCGATGCTGGGGTCGGTCATACTGGGCATGTGCAGGTAGAGCGAGAAATCGTCGGGCAAGGTTTTGCTGTCAAAGATGTCCGCCAGCAGCCCTTTGTACCGTTCGCTGAGGATGATGTTGTGATGGGCAAGACGGCCGTCGCGCCGATACAGTTTCTTCGTCCCAAAGTAAATGACGAAGAGGGACATGCTGTAACGAGTCAGTTTCTTGTAACGCAGGTCGCTGTTACGCACGCTGCGCGCTTTGGCAGGAATCATGTTCATATAGGTGAAAGCGACGTCGGCGTTGGAGATGACGTGGTCGGCGTAATGGAGGGAACCATCGGCCAGGCGGATACCGGTGGCGGTACGGCCGTCTACCAAAATCTCCTCCACCTCGGCATTAAAGTGGAAACGGCCGCCCAATTCCTCAATCAGGCTGCCCAACGCGCGCACCAGTGCCCCCGTGCCGCCCATCACATAATGCACCCCCCACTCCCGCTCCAGGTAATGGATCATGGCATAAATGGAAGAGGCGTCGAACGGGTTGCCGCCGATCAACAGCGGATGGAAAGAGAAACAGCGGCGCAAAAAGTCGCTTTCAATGAACTGCGACGCATATTTATACACCGATTGGTGCGATTTCAGGCGAATGAGGTCTGGGGCTACGCGCAGCATGTCGGCCACCGACAGGAATGGCTTATCTGCCAATTGCACAAAGCCCTTCTCAAAAATCGCCTGCGTCGTCGCCATAAACCGCTTGTAGCCCTCCACATCTTGCGGACTCCATTTGGCGATCTCGCTGTAAATGAACTCCGGGTTGTCGTTGTAGTCAAACGATTTGCCGCTGTGATCGAAGATGCGATAGAACGGGTCGAGCGGCTTGAATTCGACGTAATCTTCCCGTTTACGGCCGGCCAACTCAAAAATGTCGTCAAACATAAACGGGGCGGTGATGACCGTCGGGCCGCCATCAAACTTAAAGCCATCCATTTCATAGACATAGCCACGGCCGCCCGGCTTGTCCCGCTTTTCAAAAATTTCCACGTCGAAGCCGCGCGCTGCCAACCGCGCCGCTGCGCCCAAAGCGCCAAAGCCACTACCGATGATGATTACTTTTTTAGACATTGTTCAACTCCTTTAGAAATGTAGGGCGATTTAACAAATCGCCCTCTGCGCATTTTGACAATGCGCGCTCCCAAATGTCAGCAATTCCAAATATGAAACCGTACACGGTAGGCATCGCCAGGTGTTGCGGTTTGGTTGGCCTGTGGGCGAGACGGTATGGTTCAAAAAGCAGAAGTTGTCCTTTACAAATTAGTCCGCGAATTGTCATTCTGAGCGGAGTCTTCGGAGCGAAGAATCCCT
>JACSRF010000158.1 GCA_014879875.1 Anaerolinea sp. | reverse complement strand
CTTTACCCTGCTCAGTCTGCTGCTGTTCTACCTGATTGACCGCAGTCACATGCAGCGGCGAGATAAGATAGGCAGTTAAGCCAAATTGGTTCAATCTGTGCGATTGAACCAATTTTTAGGACTCATTATGACAACGACAACTATTTCTCGGCGTGATTTTTTGAAAGCTTTCGGGGCAACGGTGGGGGCGCTGGCCGTGGGGCAGTTATTGCCCATCCATGTGGCCGAAGCGGCCAAAGAAGCTGGCTTCCTTGATGTGGATGGCAACGGCTACATCCCTACCATGTGCGAAATGTGCGTCTGGCGCTGCGGCGTGCGCGCCAAAGTGACAGAAGGGCGCGTGGTAAAGCTGGAAGGGAATCCACAGCATCCGCATTCGCTGGGCATGTTGTGCGCCCGCGGCCAATCTGGCCTGATGAACACTTATGACCCCGACCGCGTATTGAAGCCACTGGTGCGAGTCGGGCAGCGCGGTGAAGGCAAATTCCGTGAAGCATCGTGGGAAGAGGCGCTGGACATCGTAGCCGCCAACATGCTGGAAATCAAAGAGAAATATGGCCCCGAGGCGATGATTTTCTCGTCCACCCATAATCTTTCCCAGGTGCAGTTCGAGAATTTACTCAATGCGTATGGCTCGCCCAACTATGGCACGCAGCGCAGCCTCTGTTTTAACGCCATGATTGTGGCAAACCAGATGACCTTTGGCATGGAAGAACCGGAGCGCAATTACGGCGACCTGGAATACCTGATTTTAACCGGCCGTAATCTGATGGAAGCGATTTCCACCTCGGAGACGAGCATCCTCAGCCATGCCATTAATCGGGGCTTGAAGGTGGTTTACCTGGACCCGCGCTTCACGAAAACGGCCGCTAAAGCCAGCGAGTGGTGCGCCATCCGTCCCGGTACAGACCTGGCCTTTCACCTGGCCCTACTCAACGTCATCATCGGCGAAGATCGCTATGACCACGACTTTGTGGCGAATCATACAGTCGGTTTTGAACAGTTGGCGGAAGAAGTACGGCCGTTTACCCCCGAATGGGCCGCGCCTATCACCGACATCCAGGCCGACGTCATCCGCCGTATTGCGCAGGAGTTTAGCGACGCCGCGCCCCACGCTTTGGCCCACAACGGCTGGCGTACATCTAACTTTGTCAACTCCTTCCAGACCCAACGCGCCATTTCCTGCCTCAATGCGCTGGTGGGGAATTGGGGCCTTCACCTGCTGCCCGCGGCCGGTGAAGGCAGCGGCCCGTTGGGTATGCCGCCGCAGCCGCCCTATCCGCGAGCAACCGCGATGCGCCTGGACGGCGTGCCCTGGAAATACCCGCTGGTACCCTTCAAACTGGGCGTTTTTCAGGAACTGCGCGACGCCGTTCTGGCGGAAGCGCCTTACAAAGCGCACGGCTGGTTTATCTCACGGCAAAATCCGATGCAATCTTTACCGGACCGCGCCCGCACGCTGGAAGCCTTCAGCAAAATGGATTTTATTGCTGTGGTGGATATTCTGCTGACCGATACGGCCTGGTTTGCCGATGTGGTGCTGCCGGAAGCCTCTTACCTGGAACGATACGACCCGCTCAATATTGTGGGCGACCGCGCTTACATTCGCCAGCCGGTTATCCAGCCGCAGGGTGAGGCCAAATCGGCGCTGTGGATTTTTAAGGAATTGGGGCAGCGGTTGGGATTGGACGATTATTTCCAGTATGAAGACGAGGAAGATTATTTGCGCCAGCAGCTTGCGCCGCTGGGCGTAACGCTGCAACAGGTGCGCGAAGTTGGCTATGCGGAACTGCCCAAAGGGGAAAGCGCCGAAATTAAATATACCTGGAACACGCCATCGGGTAAGGTGGAGTTGTTCTCGGAGACGTTGGGGCGAGCCGGTTTTGCCGGGGCGCCTACCTGGGAAGAGCCGCCGCGCCCGCCAGCGGGTAAGTTTTATTTGCTCACCGGCAAGGTGGGGCAGCATACGCAGTTTACGACCCAAAATAATCAACTGCTGCACAAGTATCAGGATGAACCGTATCTGTGGATCAACCCGGAGGCGGCAAAGGCGCTGGGTCTGGCCGATGGCGACCTGGTGAAAGTGACCAGCGACACGGGCGAGGTCAATATTCAAATATTGGTGACGCCGGCTATCCGCCCAGATTGCGTCTATCTGACGCCTGGTTTTGGACACCTCTCGAAGGGGTTGACGACGGCGCATGGCGTGGGCGCCAGCGCATCGGCGCTGCATGTGACGTATACCGACCCGGTGAGTGGCGGCCAGGCATTGAGCCAGACGTTTGTGACGGTAACGGCCGTTTAGCATCATTCACCCAGAGAGGCTTTGCCATCTTTTGGAGACCTTTTTATGTCAGAACATAACACGACCAAAAAAGAATATGGCTTCTTAATTGACGCCTCCCGCTGTATTGACTGCCGCGCCTGCCTGGTGGCGTGCAGCGTGGAAAATGAAGTGCCCAACGACGTGACCCGTATCTGGATCAAAGAGACGGGTGTCACCGGACAGTTCCCCAATCTGGCGCGTTCCTCAGCGCCTTACCATTGTATGCACTGCGACGATCCCTCTTGTGTGTCGGCTTGTACGGTGGGCGCGCTGCAAAAAAGCGACGACGGGATTGTCACTTATGATCAGGACCGCTGCATTGGCTGCCGCTACTGTATGTATGCCTGCCCCTTTGAAGTGCCCAACTTTGAATGGGATGTGCAGCTCCCGCTGATCGTAAAGTGTGATATGTGCGTGTCCCGCCTGGGCGCAGGCGAATCAGAACCGGCATGTGCAGCAACCTGCCCCACCGATGCCATCATGTTTGGCGAAAAGAGCAGTATGCTGGCGCAGGCGCACCAACGTATTGCTTCAAATCCAGATAAGTATGTCGATCATGTGTATGGCGAAACGGAAAATGGCGGCACGGCTACCTTCTACGTCTCGCCGGTTCCGTTTGAGGAGTTGGGTTTCCCCACAGGCGGCACGGTATCGCCCGCCTACTCCAACCGCCTGGTGACGCATGGCACGCCCGCAGTAGCCGGTACCGTAGCGATTGGCTTAAGCGGTATTTATCTGACGATTAAGCGTCACCATGAAGAGTCATTAAATGTGGGCGTGGAGAATGAGGGGGAAACGGCCGTTTCCCACACCCCAGACGAAACAGCAGAGGAATAATCATGGTTAACAAGATCGTAAAAGAAATTAAATCTTTGCCGGTTGGTTACTACATTCTGGCGGTCATTGCCGCCGCCGGTCTGTCGGTAGGAGCGTACCGCCTGTACGCCGGGTTAGGCGCAACGACCCATTTAAGCAAAGCTTTTCCCTGGGGCGTTTGGATTAGCTTTGATCTGTCCACGGTGGCCTTCTCTGGCGGCGCGTTTACCCTGGCCGCTTTGGTCTACGTGTTCCATCTGCATGATCTGCATCCGGCCGTGCGCCCCACGGTATTGGCCGGGTTGATTGGCTACTCATCGGTATTGGTCATCTTGTTTATGGATTTAGGGCGTTGGGACCGCTTTTACCACTTCCTGATTTTCCCCAATCTCAACTCGGCGCTGTTTGAGGTGAGCTGGTGTATTGCGCTTTACTCGACGATCCTGATTTATGAATTGAGTCCCGTTTTGCTGAAAAACTCTCGGTTTAGCGGCATCTTGCCCATCATTGAGAAGTGGACGATGCCCCTGGTCATCGCGGGCGTTACCCTGTCCACGCTGCACCAATCGTCGTTGGGCACGCTGTTTATCGTCATGTCGTCGCGGCTGCATTCGCTGTGGTACTCGATGTTTCTGCCGGTGTTCTTCCTGATCTCTTCATTGGCGGCCGGGTTGGCGATGGTGATCAGCGGGGCCATTATCAGTTTTTGGGTGTTTAAGCGCACCCTGGCCCCCAAAGTGATCGCGGAATTGGCCTGGTTTCTGCCCTGGGTACTGGGCATTTACCTCACCCTGAAATTGGGCGAACTGCTGATCACCGATGAACTGCACAACCTCTTTACCAGCGGCAGCTATAGCGTGTTGTTTCTGGCGGAACTGGTGATTGGCGTGATCATCCCCATCATTTTGTTCTCGTTCAAAAAGGTGCGGGAAAGTCGGATTGGGGCGTTGATCGGGGCGTTGATGGTTTTGACGGGGGTGGTGCTCAATCGGTTTAATACGTCGTGGTTTGCCATACGGCCGTTATCCGGCGAGGTGTATAAACCCCATTGGATGGAAGTGGCGATTCTGATTGGCGTGGCAGCCAGCGCGATCCTGGTCTATTCGCTGGTGGCCCATTATTTCCCGATATTTGAGGAAACGACTGAAGTGACGGCGGTAAAGGAAACGAAGAAACAACGCCAGGTGAGCAGTTTGCCCCAACCAGAGACGGTTCCAGGCGATTAGGGTTTGGGGTAAACTGGAGATTTGGAGAAACGTCCTGTCGTGGTTGCGACTGAGATTGTTTGTAGACCGGTTGTCTCTTGTTTATAATGGCAGCAGATAAGGAACGAGAGTTAAATAACTTGCCCATTTAGAAGTTCAACTTCTCCGAAGAAGTTGAACTTCTCCCGCAGCTTACTGATTATTTGACAGAATTAACCTTTTACCCCAATGACGACAACGAATTGGAGTAAGCAGCGAATTTTCCTCTGGCAGCTTTCATTCGTTTATTACTTAAATTCGCTGTCGTCACCGCGAAGATGAGATTTGT
>JACSRF010000284.1 GCA_014879875.1 Anaerolinea sp. | reverse complement strand
CCCTCCCCACCGCCACTCCTGATCTGGCGCCTACTCTATACACCTATCGCGTGCGCAACACCTATCCCCACGACAGCGATGCCTTCACGCAAGGGTTGGTATGGGACGAGGGTGTGGTGTATGAGGGGACGGGGCTAAACGGCCGTTCCTCCCTGCGCCGCGTGGACCTGCTCACCGGGGAGGTATTGCAGCAAATTGACCTGGAGCAGCAATATTTCGGCGAAGGCATTGTCGTTTATGGCGAGCGCATCATCCAGCTTACCTGGCGCAACAACGTCGGCTTCGTCTACGACAAGGCCAGCTTTGCGCTGCTGAACACCTTCAGCTACCCGCATGAAGGCTGGGGCATCACCACCGATGGCGAGCGGCTGATTGTCAGCGATGGAACCTACACGCTGCGCTTTTGGGACCCCGACACGTTGGCCGAAATAGGGGCTGTGAACGTGCATGATGAGCGTGGGTTGGTCTGGTCGCTGAATGAATTGGAATATGTGGACGGGGAGGTGTTCGCCAATGTGTGGCAGACGACGCGCATCGCGCGTATTGACCCGAATTCTGGCCGGGTGACGGGCTGGATTGACCTTAGCGGCATCCTGGAACAGACCACGGTGACGCAGCCGGTGGATGTGCTCAATGGGATTATGTATGATGCGGAGAACGGCCGTCTCTTCATCACCGGCAAACTATGGCCCGCTCTGTTTGAAATCGAGCTGCTCCCTCACGCTAACGATTAGAAACTCGACTGCGGTAAGAGCTTTTCAGAACCTCGCTAACAATTCATCTATTGAGCAAGAGTTTAACCGCTTGCAGAAAGCCTTCTGCTGCTTGAATAGCGCGGTCTGCTTGTGGCCGAGAAACACGGGCAACACCTCCATAATCCCCAACATTCCGTATCTCGAAAAGCCAGTTCAAATCTTTGCCTTGCTCTTTGCTCAACTTCCCCGTTTTAACAAACCGCTGGTGAATTGAAGCAATAACCCCGCTATGCTTACTGAAATCTAAACCCTCGTTCAGCAAAATAGCAGTTGCCCCGTAAAAAGCCGCATAATAAGCGCGTGATGCGGCAAAATCATAATATCCCTTGCGCGCTAACTCTTTTGCTGCCTGGATAGATTGGGTGGCTCGATCGAGATTGGCGGACATTTCATGCTCATGCATCGGCATTATACCAGTATCCCTTCCCGTTTGGCGTTACGGTAAAGTTGAATCATTCCCCTTTCAAATTCACCCGGCGAAACAGGTATGGCAGAAATAAGCTGCTCTGATTCTAATTGAATGGGATACAGGACATCTATAATCTGATCGAGTTCGGTAAAATAGTCAAAAGGCTTGTGTAACATAACCAGCAAATCAATATCACTGAGCATGTTAGCTTGATTGCGTGCAACAGATCCATACAGTAACAGGCCGTGGAATTCAGAGCCATAATGGCTTGCCAACGCTTCTTTGCATTTCTTTACAATTTCATTAACCGTTGCCATTTGTATCACTCCCATTATCCAAAACTGGCAAAGCATGACAGGCGGTATTAAACAGCAGCAGGTCAGGTCTGTTCATCTAAATTATCAAACAGATCGTCCAGCCCTTCATCCCAAACGTCGGCGAGCGGCATAAATGGCTGCTCAACAAACTCTGTGTCCAGGTTTTCCATGTACTCGCGCACGCTCAGTTGCGGCATCTCCGCTTCAACTTCGGCGATTTTCTCATCCAACGCTTCAATCAACTCATCGCTGCGCTGCTGCAAATCAGACAGATCAATGCCCAGGCCGGTCATGTGGTTAAAGCGGCGCATAACGTCATACCACGCTTTGAAATCATTTTCCACGCTGATTCCCTGCGGCTGAATGGGGGATTGCGCAAAGTCATAGGCGGGAACAAACGCATAGAGGTCAACCATTTCTATATGCAGCGGCTCAGCCTGGTCAACCAGGTACGTGCCAATGGTCGCGCCCCCTTCATAATCAGAAAAGCGCAGCGCATATGCCTCTAACTCCATTTTCATCTCTGGCAAGCTGTACAGGCAAGAAATCTGCCGCTCTTTATCATAGGGCATGGCTCCATACACCCCGCCCAGGCTGATGACCCGTTTCACGCCAAACTCTTGTACAGCCTGGAGAAAGAGCGCGGCGTACTGCTCAACATTCATATGGGGTTCATCGCCCAGGAAAATGAGCAGTCCGCTTTGCGCATTACCGGTGTAAAAGAATTCGTTGCGCCTGCTGCTGAATGATTGGCGGTAGCCATCTTGCAGTTGAATGGTGGGGCGCAGCAGGTGATGTGTGCCCGGTATCTGGAACAGGTAAAACCCATCGGGCTTGATCTCGCCAACTTTTCTGGCCCTGGCCTCTTGAATCAGGTAGCGCGGCAAACCGGAAGAGATGGAACCGGCGTCGGCCCACTGCCGCCATCCGGCCAGCATGTAGAGGGTTTCTGTTTTTGGTTTTTCGTGGAGGATCAGTAAATCGTTCATGATGTTCCCTACCTTTGCCATAACGATAGCACAAAGGAAATGATTGTGACAATCCCCCGGCATGGATGCTTTATCGTTTCTTATGCGCTGTGTTTAACGGCACAGTCTGGCAAAGGTTTGCGCCTGCCTTTATACTACATAAATACCATAAGCGTGAAGCGTAATGATATGGGCAAAGGGCATCCGTTGACATTTTGCTTTGCGTGGCACGGTCAGGCTTGTACTGAAGCGAAGCCGAAGTAGACCAGCCACAGCAAGCCTATTCGAACGAAAGGTATAAATTGATCTATGCAAGCGCTACAACAATTCCTATCTCTGCCCGAATTCCTTGACCCGGAACGCGCGCGCGTGGCGCGTGCGCTGCACAGCATCCTGGTAACGATTTTTACGGCCGTTACGCTTGTCCTCATTATGAGCGCCATAACGGGCCGTCTGATCACCGTGCGCGTGCTGCTGGGCTATCTATTGGTTATTGTGGGCGCTTTTGCCCTCAGCCGGCGCGGCCGGTTCCAGGCTGCCAGTCTCATTGTGGTCATCAGCGTTCTGGGGATGCTGACCTATTTGTTGTGGATGGGCAATGGTATTCGTGATGTAGCCATTGTCATCTACCCCATCATTGTGGTAACGGCCGGGCTGTTGTTGGAAGGGCGCGCGCTGGCGTTGACGTTGGGGCTAGCCGTATTGTCAGTGATCATTGTGGTGCTGGCGGAAGTGACAGGGGCCCTGGTGACGACGGGTGATACCTTTACGCCATTTTACGATCTGGCTGTTATTGTCACTTTGTTGGTGGTAACGGCCGTACAAATGCGCTTCATCAACAAAGACCTCTCCCGCAGTATCTGGCGGCTGCGGCAAAATGAACAGGCGTTGGCGCAAGCCAATCGAGAACTGCGGCATGAAATTGCCGAACGCACCCAGGTAGAGCAAGCGTTACAGGCGCACCAGATAGAGCTGCAAGCCCGCAGCGAATCCCTCGCCATCATCAACACCATTACCGACACCCTGCATCAATCTTTAGACGTCGGCGTGGTGGCGCAGCAAGCAGTCGAAGCAATTGCCACCACCTTGCAAATTCCGGCCGTTTTGATCTACACCCTGGAAGCTGATCAATCCCGACTCCATTTGCTTGCCGCTTATGGCATCGCGCCAGAAATTTTGGAAGCCAGGAAAAACCTGCCTGTTAACGGTAGTTTAAACGGAGCCGCCCTACAACAACAGCAAATCATTCTGTACCACGATCAACAAGCAGACGAAAGCCAACATGCCGGTGTACGCTCTTTGCTCAAAGCAACGGACATGAACACCGCTATGCTGATCCCCCTCACCTACCTTAACTATCAATTGGGAGTGATTGATCTTTTCTTTGCGGATGACTACCAGATTACTACGGTACAACAAGACACGTTATCGGCTGTTGCCAAAAGCATTAGCCTGGCGCTGGTGAATGCGCGGTATGTCAATCAGATTGAGATCGAAATTCAAGAACGCACAGAAGTAGAACGCACTTTGCAGGCAGAACGTGATTTTGCCCATCAGGTCATGACCAGTATGGGACAAGGCTTGACGGTGACCAATGCCCAGGGGCAGTTCAGTTTTATTAACCGCGCCCTGACCGATATGCTGGGCTATACAGCGGCAAATTTACAAGGTAAAACACCTTATGACATCGCCGCCCCTAATGAGACAGGTGTTTTGGAAATGGTGCAGCAGCAGCGGCGGGCAGGAAAATCTACCACGTATGAAACCAGGCTGCGCCATGCCAATGGGCAAACCATAGATGTGTTGATCACAGGTGTACCGCAGTGGCAGGGTGAAGAATTTCAGGGCACGATTGCCGTGATCACGGACCTGACAGAGCGAAAGCAGGCAGAGAAGTTGCAGTTACGGTTTACGAATCAGCTGCGCACGGCCGTTAACATCGCGCAGCAGATGAATGCCATACTCGATCCAGAAGCGCTGCTGCCGGCGATTGTAGACCTGCTACAATCGCTGTTCAACCTTTATCACGTTCACGTCTATCTGCTGGATAGCGGGCACGAGCGCCTGTACATCGGCGCCGGGTCTGGCGCAATTGGGCAGCAATTACGCAGGCAGCGTCACGCCATTCCTATCTCTGAGCGGCACAGCCTGGTAGCGCGGGCTGCCCGCGAGCAGCAGGCCATTTGGGTCAATGACGTGTCCTCCACGCCAGATTTTATGCCCAACCCCCTGCTGCCGGGTACACGCTCAGAAATTGCCACGCCCATTGTGGTGCATGGCGCTGTCTTAGGCGTTTTGGACGTGCAAGATGACACCGCAGACAGCTTCTCGGAAGCAGACGTTGATATACTACAAGTGCTGGCCGGGCATATTGCCGTTGCCCTACAAAACGCAAACCTGTTTGCAGCGCGTAAAGAGGCTGAAGCGCGCCTGGCAAATCTGGTCGTGGAATTGGAAGCGCGCAATGCAGAGTTGGAACGATTCACTTATACCGTATCACACGATTTGAAAAGCCCGTTGATTACCATCAAAGGGTTTTTGGGGTTGTTAGAGCAAGATATAGCGGCCGGGGATCAGCCGCGTATGGAAACAGATATGGCACGGATTCGGACAGCAGCAGTGACGATGGAACACCTGCTGCATGATCTGCTTGAGTTATCGCGCATTGGACGAATTGTAAACGCGCCAGAACTCATTTCGTTTGCCGATATTGTGGCCGAAGCGCAGGAACGGGTCGCCGGCCAGTTGGCAGAACGGAATGTCACGCTGGTGATAGCAAGCGATCTGCCACAAGTCTATGTGGATCGACCGCGCATCGTGGAGGTTGTGCAAAATTTACTGGATAATGCCATCAAGTTTATGGGGGACCAGGACTATCCGCGTATTGAAATCGGAGGAGATCATCGCAATAATGAGGATGTGTTATTTGTACGGGATAATGGCATCGGCATTGATCCGCGCTATCATGAAAAGGTATTTGGTTTGTTTGACCGCCTGGACCCGGCGATTGAAGGGACAGGCATTGGCCTGGCGTTGGTGCAGCGAATTGTGGAAATACATAACGGCCGTATTTGGGTAGAGTCTAAAGGAAGAGGACAGGGCAGTACATTTTGGTTTACACTACCACCAAACCCTTAAGGAAAGCAACACGATGATAACAAAAAAAGTGACCGGCGCTTTGCTGCGTATTCTGTTGGTAGAAGACAACCTGGCTCATGCCGAACTGATTATTCGCAGCCTCGAAGGTCATAAAGTCCCCAATGACATTTACCACGTGTCAGATGGAGAATTGGCATTAGATTACCTGCACCGCCGGGGTCATTTTGAAGACGCCACAGAATGGCCTCTTCCCCACGTCATTCTCTTAGACATCCGTATGCCTAAAGTGAGCGGGCTAGACGTTCTGCAAGAAATCAAAGCCTCAGACACGCTGCGTCACATCCCGGTCATCATCCTCACCACTTCCGATGCCAGGCAAGATGTTGCCAAAGCATATCAAAACTACGCCAACAGTTACCTGGTCAAACCGGTAGACTTTGTACAATTCATGAACCTGATGGAAGAAGTTGGCTATTACTGGTTAAACTGGAACCATAATAAATTATTTGAAGAGTAATGCGATGAACAACGTAGACCAGACAGGTTTTTGAAAATCTGCCAGATCTGAATGACTACCGAACAACTTGCAGCGGTGATGACATGCCCGAAAACACAGACCAAAAGGCCCATATTCTCTTAATCGAAGACGAACTCGCTCACGCCGAGTTAATTCGGCGCGCTTTCGAATCAAAATCAGCGTGGGTCACGCTCACCGTGGCGCACAGCCTGCAAGAGGCGCGCGCCCACAGCGCCCTTGTCAATCCAGACCTGGCTATCGTTGATTTGCTCCTACCCGATGGCAACGGCATCGAGTTTCTCACCCATCCCGGTCACGATTTCTCCTATCCTGTGATTATTATGACCAGCCATGGGGATGAGCAAGTTGCCGTAGAAGCAATTAAAGCAGGCGCACTAGATTATGTGGTGAAATCGGACGTATCGTTACGGGAAATGCCCCACATTGCCGAACGCGCTCTGCGCGAGTGGCGGCTTATTATTAAACGGCAGCAAGCCGAAGCCCGCCTGCGCGAAAGCGAAGAACGTTTCCGACAGGTCATTTCATCTATTAGCGATCACATTTACATGGCCGAGATGACGGCCGAAGGCGCCTTCAGCAATCGTTACATGTCACCGAACAGCGCCGAGCTAACAGGGTACGCGCAAGCACAAGTATGGGGCGACGGGGATTTTTGGACATCACTCATTCACCCAGATGATCGAGAAACGGCCGTCGCCCAATTACACCGCCTGGCCGCAGGGCAAAACAGCGAAGTAGAATACCGCATCACCCACGCTGACGGGCACATTGTTTGGGTACGGGACAATGCCAGGGTGAAAAATGAAGGGGAATCACGCCTCATTTATGGCGTTATTAGCAACATTAGCGAACGTAAACAAATTGAAACTGAGTTAAAACAGTATCGTGAACACCTGGAAGAACTCGTCATCAAACGAACGGCCGAACTCAAACACGCTACCGAAGCCGCCCAGGCGGCCAGCCGCGCCAAAAGCGAATTCCTGTCCAATATGAGCCACGAACTGCGCACCCCCCTCAACGGCATCTTAGGCTATGCCCAACTCCTCAAACGGGGTCAAAACCTGACCAATTGGCAAAAGAATGCGCTGGACGTGATCCAGGAAAGCGGCGCCCACCTGCTCACGCTCATCAACGACATTTTAGATTTATCCAAGATCGAAGCCAGCCGCATGGAACTGTATCTATCCCCTGTTCACATGCCCAACTTTTTACAGGACATCGTCAACATCATTGCCATGCGCGCCCAACAGAAGGGGATTTTTTTTCAAGATGAGAGCAACCCAAACCTGCCCCTGGGGATATTAGCCGATGAAAAACGTCTGCGGCAGGTGCTCATTAACCTGCTAGACAACGCCGTCAAATTTACCGACACCGGGCAGGTCACGTTTCACGTGAGCCAGGTTCCCACACCCGTACATCTTGTCGAGAGCAACCGTGTGGCGCTGCGCTTTCAAGTGAGCGATACTGGTGTGGGTATTGCGCCATCACAACTGCCGCGCATCTTTCGCCCATTTGAGCAGGTAGGGGATCGGCGCCACCGCACGGACGGTACCGGATTAGGACTGGCTATCAGCCGCAAATTGGTGCAGATGATGGGCGGCGATTTGCACGTGACCAGTGAACCCGGTAAAGGCAGCCTGTTTTGGTTTGTCATAGAGTTTACCAGGATTATGCTGCAAGATGCACCAGACAGCGCCTTACAGCAGAAGATCGCGGGCTATTCCGGGCCACGTCGTCGTGTGCTGGTGATTGATGACAAGAAACATAATTTACTGGTATTGGGTGATATGTTGGAGACGTTAGGGCTGGAAGCGGTGCTGGCGGAAAGTGGTGAAGATGGACTGGCAAAGGCGCGGCAGATCGTCCCTGATATGATTCTTTTGGATCTGGTGATGCCCGGCATGGATGGCTATGAGACGGTGGGAATAATCCGGCAAACGCCAACCCTGAAACATATTCCCGTCGTCGCTGTCTCTGCCAGCGCGTTTGATAAGGATAAGGACCGCAGCATTGTTGCCGGGTGCAATGAGTTCTTACCCAAACCTTTATACATAGATTCTCTGATCAGGGTATTGCAAACGTATTTGCATTTAGAATGGAAGTATGAAGCGAGCAGCCCCGCCCATCAACCGGGCCAAACAATTGCTGATGAGGTAACGGCCGTTACCCCAACGGCCGTTACCTACAATCTCCCCTCACACCCAACCATGTCCCTGTTGCTAGACCTGGCGCTGCGGGGCGACATGCGCGGCATCCGCCAAAAGGCAGCCGAACTAAAAGACCAGGATGACCAATATGCTTCCTTCGCCAACACCTTAATCCAATTAGCCAGACTGTACGATGAACAAAAAATACTAGCCTTAATTAAACAAACTATGGAACCATCGTTAGCGCCAAAGGATTGACCATGATAGGCCTCGACGCAGACACCCTTCAGACTTCAGCGCAAACCATCCTCATCGTTGACGATAATCCAACGAACATTGGTGTGCTGGCCGACTACTTTGAAGAACGCGGTTTTACCATCCTGGTGGCGCGCGATGGCGAAAGTGGGCTGGAGAAGGCAATCTATGCGCAGCCAGACCTCATTTTACTAGACGTCATGATGCCCGGCATGGATGGCTTTGAAACCTGCCGCCGCCTCCAGGCGCACCAAACAACCCATCACATCCCCATCATCTTTATGACAGCCCTCACCGACGTAGACGACAAAGTAAAAGGCTTTGCTGTGGGCGCCGTTGATTACGTCACTAAACCCCTGCAACAAGAAGAGGTGCTGGCGCGCGTCACCACCCATCTCAAAATCCGTTCACTGACGCAGCGTTTACAAAAAGCCAACGCCGCCCTCACCCAGCTCAATGCTGATAAAGATAAATTCTTCTCTATTTTAGCCCATGACCTGCGTGGTCCATTTTTACCCTTGTTAGGGAGTTCTGAATTATTAGCGCGCCGTGTTGACATGTTAAGCAAACCCAAAATTGCGGACATGAGCATGGCAATTTTTGAATCGGCGCAGCGGGTATTAGATTTACTAGAAAATTTATTGCAATGGGGACGCCTGCAAATAGGCCATGCAGATTATAACCCACGCCATCTGCTGCTGCCGCGTGTAGTGCGGCAAAACATTGAGTTGTTACGACCAGGGGCGCTGACAAAAGAAATTATACTGCACCATGAACTGGAACGGCCGTTATTCCTCTACGCCGACCAAAACATGCTTAACTTCGTGCTGCGCAACCTGCTGACCAACGCCATCAAATTCACGCCACGGGGGGGGCGCATCACCATCAGCGCCCAACCTTACCAGCAAGATTTCATCCTTATCGCCATTGCCGATACCGGCGTAGGCATGTCCGCCAACGTAATCGCCAACCTTTTCCACCTCGACGCCCACCACTCCACCCCAGGCACAGACAACGAAACCGGCACCGGGTTGGGGCTGATCCTCTGCCAGGAAATGGTACAGCGCAACGGCGGGCAAATCTGGATCGAAAGCAGCGAAGGTCAGGGAACCACCGCCTACTTCACTGTACCGGCCGTCGGCGAAACATCTCCCTTTGCCGAAGAAACACAGAAGGCTTCATAATTCTTAAGAACGCGCCCGCTGCGCCAGTTCGGCGGCGTACAGCGCCACGGCCGTATGGTGCGCCAGGGTCATGGGGACGCGATTGTACAGGTAGTAGCGCCCCAAATCTTCGGGCAGGACGACATGCAGCACGCCCATCACCCGCCTGGCCGCAACCAGGGGGCAAATCATGCTGATGCCGTTGACGGCGACACACGGCTCGGTCACCGGTTCCAGGTCTACTTCGGCCACGTTGTTTTGCGCCAGCAGTTCGGCCACCACCCGCCCGGCAAAGCCTTCACCCAGCTTTGTGCGCTCCTCTGGTCCCACGTAAGTCAGCCCCATTTGGGCGATCTGGGTCAGGCGTCCCTGCTCGTTGTTGAGCAGGTGAACCGACGCCTGCACGCATTCAAAATCTGTCATCATGGTTTCACACAAAACCTGGGCGATGCCGGCGCGGGTGCGCTTGTTGGAAAGTTTCTGGCTGGCAGTTTCCAGGGCAATTAATCCTTCGTTGGTCTCGCTAGAGAGCAAATCTAGCTTTTGGTTGATGACACCCAGCCGCGCTTCCAGAGCAACCTGGCTTTGTTCAATGCGGCTGGATTCATCCTCGACCAACACGGAGGTGAGGGAAGCGGTGAAAATGCCGGTGACGGTCAGGCCGAGCAGCACCAGCCCGACAGTTAGCAAACGGCCGCCCGGCGTTGTGGGATCGTACAGGTCAGGAAAGCCGCCCGTGACAACCGTGACAAAACTCCACCAGATACCTTCTGCTAAGTTGTGCGGGGCGTCCGCTTGTTGCGCCGATTCCAGAGCGATGATGCTGAGCGCCCCGAAGAAAAGCAGCACCAGGGCGATGAGAACGGAGCGTTTGAGCAGGTTGACTTGAAAGGTGCGCGAGAGTTTGTTCAAGCCGCGAAAGGTGAAGAGGATGACGCGGGCCGCACGGCCGAGGCGCAGCAGCCGTAACAAGCGGGCGAAACGGGCCAGGCGTACCAATCGCCCAAAGCGGAGAAACTCATAGAAGGGGATGGAGGCTACCAGGTCAATCCAGTAACGGCGAAAGTACCAGCGGCGATCTTCGGCCAGCAGCAGACGGGTGAAAAAATCGGCAATGAGGAAAAGGCAGATGAGCGTGTCGGTCGTGGTGATGGCGGTGATGGTTTGCTGCGGTAAGGGGATGGCGAGTTCGATGAGGGTGAGGGTGATGACGACAATAATGGCAAGAAAAATGAGACCATCCAAAATATTGAGACGCTTTTCACCGCCGAGGAAGGTGACGAGACGGCCGCGTAGATGGTTTTCGAGAAGGGCTTCATCTATTTCCTGGAGGTGTTGGTTGAGCATTTCCCATTCGACGGTGAGGCGGTCAATAGCGTGTAGAGATTGGTTGGCTTGCCGGGGACGGCCGTTTTCCAGATAAAGCGTGAAGCGCCGGTCCGCCTCTTGCAGCCGTGCTTGTAACTGTTCCATTTCCTCAAGAAGGGCGTGGCGCATCTGCTCCAGCGTCTCTGCGGTGCAATCTGTCAGCCGCCATTGCTGTGCGCGTCGTTTGATTTCAGACACTTCGGCGCGACGGCGATCAAATTCTTTGGCTTTGCGATGGTCTTCGGCGCTGTTGAACATAAAGAACTCCTTTCCCTCTGTATTTGCCGGCAACTATACTTGAGGGGAAACAAGTTTGCGAGTGAATCTCAAAGATAGCGCGGCCAAAAATGAGCTGCAACAAGAGAGAAAGACTGTGGATTGGCGTTTTAGCGTGGGCGCGTTACAATCTTCACTTGATACGATGGAGGTTGTAATTACGCTATGATGAAACAAAATGTGCGCGTTCATTCCCTGTCGCGCTTGTTATTACCGATGTTCTTACTGCTGCTGGCAGCCTGCCGGCAGGAAACCCCACCGCCAGATGCGGTGGTAGAGATTCCCACACAAGCGCCAACGGCCGTTTTGGTGGCCGAGCCAGAAGTCGCCCCGATTGAGCCGACGCGCCAGCCGCCGGCTACCTGGACGCCTGAACCCACGGAGCCGCCGCCACCCACCAGCACACCGCTGCCAACGATAACCGCAGCCCCTTCTGACACGCCGCTGCCGATTCCGACAAATACACCGGTCCCAACCGAAACGCCGATCCCAACCGAGACGCCAGTTCTGCCAACGAACACGCCGGCCCCTGTGCAGCCAACCGCGCCGGCAGCACAGCCAACTGTATCGGCAAACCCGATTTTGGGGGCGAATTTGCTGCCCAACCCTTCTTTTGAGAATGGTTGGTATAACCAAAATGGAATTCCAGAGCTGCAACTGCCAAATGAATGGGTGTTTGAATGGGATGAAGGCCCAACCGGATTTGGCAGCCAGTCCTGGGACGTGTATGTACGCCCAGAGACGCGCGTGCTGCCTGCTTCACAACTTCCCCCGGCTGAACACCCGTTGTATATCTATGACGGCTCATACACCATCAAGATGTTTAAGGGGTCTGGGGCGATTAGTTTCCGCATGTGGACGGGTGTGACGCTGCCACCGGGGACGTATATTTTTGAAATCAACGTGTTTCCGGACCTGGTGATGGGGTATGAAAACAACCAGAAGATTTGGGCGAATGACCCGGATTCGGGCGAAATCCGGCTGTGGGCCGGGGATCGCAGCACAGATTGGTTGTCGTTATCGTTTGGACGGCGGAACACGCGTACCTATACGTTTACGATTGACCAGACGAGGACGCTGGACGTGGGGATTTGGGCGCGTGGACGTTACGCAATTCCGAACAATGGTTTTTTCTTTGACGCCTGGTCATTAAAGCGCGTCGAGGGTTAGCCGCCAATACCGGAAAAACGGCCGTCAATAAGACGGCCGTTTTTATTCCCATGCGCAACTTTCTCCAGCCAACATGCGTAAAGAGCGGTGACGATTATTTGTGTAACCTTTTCTCTAAATAAGGAGTTGTGAACAATGAGTGACGAAACCCCCAGTGTGGAAGAAATCAAGGCCCGTTTGAAGGTTGAGATTCCGGTAGACGAAGAAACCATCAAAGCTGAAGAGAAAAAGGCAGATGTGGTTGAAGAGATGAAAGGATTAGGGCGGCAGTTTGCTGAGACGCTGCAATCTGCCTGGAATAGCGAAGAACGACAAAAGATTGAGGCGGAGATTCGTGAAGGTTTACAATCTTTTGTGGGTGAAGTAGACAAGGTGATTCGCGAGGCGCGAGAAAGTGACGTGGCGACGAAAGTTAAAACAGAAGCGGTGGAAGTGAAGAGCCGCGTGGAAAGCGCCGAATGGAGCCAGAAAGCGCGTACAGGGTTTGTGCAAGGGCTGCAATGGTTGAGTGAAGAGCTGGGCAAGTTGGCCGAGCAGTTCACGCCAAAAGAAAAGCAACCCCCGGCCGATAGCAGCGCGGAAGAAAGCGCCGAATAAGAAAATTGCGCGGCGCGGCCAGAAAACCGACCACAGCATAGGTATGTAAAGAAGTTCAGCTTTTGCTAAAAGTTGAACTTCTTTGTTTTTTAGGCGCTGAGTTGTGGCAAAACTTGTGTACCCAGAATCTCCAGGCCGTGCATGTCATCCAGGTTGAGCCATTGCAGCATGATGCGCTGCACGCCTGTTTCGCCCCATTTGCCCAGCTGATCCACAATTTCGGCGGCCGTCCCCAGTACCAGGCCGCGCTGGCGCAGCTCGTCTAAGGTGAAGGTGGCGTGCGCAAATTTTTGTTGCAGGGCCACTTCGTCGCCAATTTCGACGCGGGTCATGAGGGAACGGCGCACGGAAGCGGAGGAACGGCCGTTTGCCGCCAGCAATTCATCAAGCAGCGCATTCCGCTCTTTGAATATGTCGTGGGACGTGTAGACAGCGTTCCATTCATGAGCATATTGCGCCACCAGGGGCAGCGTGCGCTGTGGCCCATTGCCCCCGATAAGAATAGGCGGTCCGCCGGGGCGCTGTGGGCGCGGCAGCAGAATCCCCTCTTGTACGGTGTAGTAGTCGCCCTGAAAATGAACCGGTTCGTCGCTGTGGAGCAGGCGCGTGATCACCTCCAGCCCTTCGCGGAAACGGGCAAAGCGGGGGGCAACGGGCAGCAAATCCCAGCCGTAGTTAGTGTGTTCCCGTTCTTGCCAGCCGGCGCCGAGACCGAGAATGAGACGGCCGTTGCTCAAATCATCTACAGCCGCTGCCATGCGCGCCGTCATCGTCGGCTGCCGAAACGAAACAGGTGACACTAACGGTCCAAATTCAATGCGCCGGGTGTGGCTCGCCAACCAGGTGAGCGATACCCACAACTCTAATGAATCCTTATCTGGCGGCTGGGCGTTGGTGTAATGGTCGGAGCGGTACAGCCCGGCAAAGCCCATGTCATCTACGGCACGAGCAATACGCTGCCACCGTTCCCAATTCAGGCCATCCTGACCTTCGATCATAATCGCAATTTCAATCATAGTCTCCTCGTATAAAGTAGGACAAACTGGCAGTTTGCGCTACAGGTTTTCATTCACTCGTTGATGACGACAGCCAATACATCCAGAACAAACTCAGCCAGCTTGTCCTTCTCAATCCCGTTGGAAAGGACAACGATAGTCGTTTCGTGGTCGGGCAAATACCACATTTGCCCGGCAAAACCGGGCTGCTGGTTGTCATGCCCCCACATGGGGCCCCAGGGGGTGTCGCGGCGCATGATGCCCAGGCCATATTCGTCGCCGTTACCCATGGGGATGGTGGATAGACTGGCGGCACGGCCGTTTTCCCCTGTAAATGTACGCGCATACAATGCTGGCATAAACTCGGCCAGGTTGAGTACGTTAGAAATCAAACCCATGTCCCCCAACCCACGCGCGTCACCCAGACTCAGGGTGTTGTCGTAAGCGCCATCCCCATCCAGGTCAGCATAACCGGCGACATACCCAACGGCGATATCTTCGGAAATTTCCAGGTACGTATCATCCAGGGTCAATTTATCCAGAATGCGGTCACGCAAGTTTTCAGCCAGGATGTCATCCATTTTTTGCTCAATGAGCAGGTGCAGCAAAATGTAATTCGTATTGGAGTAAGCAAACCCGGTTCCTGGCGGCTGCACGGGTTCCTGCCCATAAACAAACGCCAGCAGCGCGGCCGGCTGCCACTTTGCCATAGGATCGGCCGTGATGGCGATGATAAATGCCGGGTTTTTTCGGTAGTCATAAATACCACTGCTCATATTCAACAATTGGCGGATGGTAATCTGGTCACTATAGGGAATGCCCTGGATGATCTCGGCCGCAAAATGTTGACCCAGTGTGTCATCCAACGTGATCTTCCCTTCCTCTACCAATTGAAAAACGAGTGTGCTGACAAACGATTTGGTCATGTCACCAATACGGAGATGGCTCTTGGATTTAATTGCCTTACCCTTCTCCAGATCGGCCAGCCCAATCGCTAAGATATGTTCTCCCACGGCCGGATTATCCACCAACAGCGTCACGCCGGGACCATCGGCGGCAAATGTTTGCGCCATCAGTTGGTTTAATGCCGCATACGTCTGGCGCTGCACCTGACAACCGCTCCCCCCCAGCAGCAATAGTATCAAGATAATAAGTATGATAACACTTGTTTTTTTGTGCATGACTCCCTCTTCATTAATTTATTCATCTCACCCGGTCAGTGGCGCGGTCAGGAGACCGGCCGCAACAGGGGTGCGGTAACTTTTTACGGACTCTTATGGTCATAGGGGGCTGATTCTACCAACTCTGGTAAAACCAGGCACGCGCCAGGGACGGTTATCAGTAATCGGTTAGCGGCGTGTTGAAACTTGACCTGCCGCTAATTCTGCTTACTATACAAGTCATGAGTAAAAGCAGTGGGTATCAGTTAGAGTTTTTGGGGAAATATCAGGACGAGCCACAATCTGCGCGGCAGAAAAAGCAGCAAACGCCGCCGAAAAAACCGGGTGGTTGTGCGCGACTGTTGTTGTGGATGGTGCAGCTTGGCTTGTTGGGGTTGTTGCTGGCGTTGGCGCTTTTTATCGGTGGTTACGTCTATTTGAGTGATCAGTTGTCTGACGCCATCAACCAGGTAAGCACGTTTCGCGGTACGGGGGTGGGGGGTACGCCGCGCTTTTATGACCGCCACGGCAACTTGCTGTTTGAATTGACCACAACGGAAAAGCGGCTCTGGATTCCTTATTCCGAGATTCCACCGGTGATTGTGAAAGCCACGGTGGCCGCGGAAGATGATACGTTTTGGACAAACCCAGGGTTTAACCCGGCGGCGATTGTGGCGGCGTTGATCAGCAATTACCGGAATCAGGACGGCCGTCCCATTGGCGCCAGCACGATCACCCAACAGTTGGTACGCCACATTGTCTTTGATTATGAAGACCGCGTCGCCGTAAGCTACGAGCGTAAACTGCGCGAAATCTTCCTCTCGTTCATCATGACCCAGCAGCGCAGCAAGGCAGAGATCATTCAGATGTACCTGAATGAAATCTATTACGGAAACCTGGCTTATGGCATTGAAGCGGCCGCTCAGACTTACTTTGGCAAATCGGCGCTGCGTTTAGAGCTGCACGAAGCGGCATTCCTGGCGGCGCTGCCCCAATCACCCGTTTTATGGGACCCTTACACCAATTTTGAGGGGGCCAAACAGAGGCAGGCGCTCATCCTGGACATGATGGTGGATGATGGGATGGCTAGCTACGTGGATGCGGAAGTTGCCAAGAACTTACCGCTCTTTTTACAGCCACGTATCTCATTGGCGGAGGAAGCCGCCAGCAAAACGTTGGAAGCGGCCCATTTTGTGTTGTACGTGCAGGATGAGTTGGAGCGGCGTTATGGACCAGAGGCGCTGACGCGCGGCGGCTGGCAGGTGACAACGAGCCTTGACCTGACCATGCACAAGATGGCGGAAACGTTTGCCCGCGAGCAGGTGGCCGAACGCCAGGCGCAGCATGACGTGAGCAATGCTTCGGTGGTCATTTTGAAGCCGGGCAGCGGCGAAATTTTGGCGATGGTTGGCAGCCTGAATTATTTTGACGAGGCAATTTCCGGGCAGGTGAACGTAGCGCTGCGGCCGCGCCAACCGGGCAGCAGTATCAAGCCGGTGACATATGTGACGGCGCTGCAAAAGGGGTGGACGACGGCCGACGTATTCTGGGATGTGCCGATTCTGATTGACCTGGGTGGGGGGGAACTGATGCAGCCGCGCAATTATGACGGCCGTTTCCATGGCCCCATCTTGCTCCGTGACGCTTTGGCCAACAGCTATAACATCCCGCCCATCCAACTGATACGCGACGTGGGCATTGGCAGCTTTATCCAGACGGCGCGGACAATGGGCATTGAATCCCTGAAAGAACCGTCTGGCTATTATGGGTTGGCGCTGACCCTGGGTGGCGGCGAAGTGCCCCTGTTGGAGATGACTCACGCCTATGCGACATTAGCCAACGCGGGGCAAAAACCACGCCTGACCAGCATCCTGAAAATCACCGACAGCCGTGGCAATGTGTTGTATGACGTACAACAAGAGCGGATTCCGGCCGTGAACGCCATTGACGCACGTATTGCATATATCATCACCGATATTTTGGATGACGATCAGGCGCGCATCCCGGCGATGGGGCGTAACAATGCGCTGGAACTCCCTTTCCCGGCGGCAGTAAAAACGGGCACAACCAATGATTTCCGCGACAACTGGACCCTTGGCTATACGCCGGGCGTGGTCGTCGGCATCTGGATGGGCAATTCAGACGGACATCCCATGATTGACTCCTCCGGGCTGCGCAGCACGGCGCCGTTATGGGCGCGTATTCTCACCAGTATCTACGCCGATGACAATATGATGCGCAGCCTGATGGTGAATGGGGAACTACCGCCCACGGAGTTCGTGCAGCCTGGTGGCATTGAGGAAAGAACGGTTTGCCTGCCGCAGGGAACAGGGGGAACGCGCTGTACGGCGTCTCGCTCTGATCTCTTTATCGTGGGCGCGCCAGTACATGGCATCCCGCGCATCGGTTACGCGCCAGACTTGTCTACAAACGCTGGGGCGTGGACGCTGGTGGCGCAGGCGCTGCCGGCAGAGGCGGCGCAGCAAGTATCGCGCCCAGAGTTAGCGGATGGGACGCGCGCGCCGCTGCCGACGTTGTGTGTTGTGAACAGTATGCGCCCGGCGGGGAGCAGTGAGGCGCGCCTGTTTTTGCCAATTCCGCCCCATTACCCGGATGAGGTGCGGGCGCGGCTGTGGGCGCAGGGGAGCGGTTACCAGATGGCGCCGGCGACGGTATGCCCGACGACTGTGGCGCGATCTTCGTCTGGCAGCAGCGGCAGCGGAGCATCAGGTGGGTACAGCCCCCCTCCTGCGGTGGGCGGCGGGGGCAGTAGTTACCGTATCACGTCTCCGGGCGCGGGGCAGCAGGTGAACGGCGCGGTAGCGATTATGGGCACGGCGCAGTTTGATCCGGCGCAGGTGCAATATTATAAGCTGGAGATTGGCAGCGGCCGTTCGCCGTCAGCGTGGACAACATTTGGCACGACGCACAGCCAGCCGGTGAATGGCAGCGTGTTAGAGCAGCTTCAAGCGGATGCGCTTGCCGCCGGCGATTACGTAATTCGGCTGGTGCTGGTGGGGAATGATGGCAATTTTGTGGGCGAACCTTATTATGTGCCCATTCGTATTGGGCCGTAGAGACAAGAATCGGTAGGCGCTAATAGGCACTAATAGCGCCTCTATCAACAAAAATTTATCGGTGTTTAGGAACGAGGATTAAATAACCTACGGAACTTCAGGATGTCATACCCCCCTATATAGCCATTTTTGGCTCTTTTGCTCATCGCAACAAATCTTCCCGACCCACTCAGGACACCTGCCCCATGACAACGGGACACGCTTGACCTTAGAGTAATAGAGTAGCAGCTCATTTAATTTTTGGAGGTCAACATGTCGAAGGTAAATAGTGGGTCTTTCTTTTTACAGTGGGTAACGGCCGTTACCGTTACCATGATTCTGGCCGTGATGGGCGCGTTTATGTTCATGTGGTCAATTGGTGAGATGGTTCAGCGAGCTTGGGGTGATGTGGCCCAGACCCTTGTGATGGGGGCTATCCTTGGTGGCTTGCTGGGGCTGGGCATAGGGTTGGGTCAAGCGATTGTCTTACACAATCAAGGCATCCCGTTCATGCGGTGGCTGGGGCAAACGGTGTTGGCTGGCGCGGTCGGTATGGCGCTTGGCTTTACGCTGATGTTCAGACTTTTTAATCTGGATAACGTACCGGAGATAGCTGCCGGCGTCATGATGGCCCTATCAGCAGGAATACCGATTGGTCTGGTGCAGTGGCAGATGTTGAAGCCGTATGTGGCGCAGGCACAGTTATGGCTGCCCATTTGTATGGCAGCTTTCCTCATCGGTTTTGCCGTTGGCCTGCCCCTGGGCGGTGAAGGGCGTGAATGGCTGTCGGTAGGTGTAGTGGCCCTGTTGACGGCCGTACTCTCCGGCGCTGGCATGGTGTGGTTGGCGCGGGGTGGGGAAACGGCCGTTGTGGCCTAAGCGACTAAGATTGGTTCAATCTTCAAGATTGAACCAATCTGGATACAAGGATTCAAACCATGAAAAACAAACATCTACTCAAGATTTTGACTCTCGTTTTATTTTGTCTGGCTTTGGCCGCTTGCAGCAGCAGTGGTGGCGATGAACCAGAAGCGCGGGTCTTTTTTACCAATATCAGCGATGGCGACACGGTAGACAGCCCGGTGACGGTGCAGTGGAGCGCCGAAAACTTCACCATCGAACCGGCTGGTGAGGTGAAGACTGGCGCGGGTCATCTGCACATTATCGTGGATATGGCTTGCGTAGCCGCCGGGCAAATTGTCCCTGCCGACGACAACCATCTCCACTACGGCAAAGCGCAGACGGAAGCGACGTTGGAATTAACCCCTGGCGAACACACCCTTTGCCTGCAAGCGGCCGATGGTATCCACACAGCCCTGGCCGGAGACGGGCTGGTGCAGGTGGTGAGGATTACGGCGCGGTGATCGGTGTTCGGTAATCGGTTATTGACCTGTCCTTGTTGATGTTGCTGCTCTATGTTCCCAGTTGGATGGTTGATCCCGGCAATTTGCCCAGGCTGTTCCCGGTCCATTTTACGGAGTGGTTGGCGGCTGTTTATGGGCTGGCTTGGGTGCGGATATCATTTCGGGACAGGATACGCTGTTGATCCTTATCGGGCAGGTTGCGTTTATTATTGGCTATGTGGGGTTTTGGCGGCTATATGCGGGGCGAGTGGGGCAATTGGGCAAAAATGCACTACGCCTATTTTGTGGCGGTGGTATTGTACTGGCGATTGGACATGTCACCTTCACATCTATACTGCCTTTTGACATCTTCATTTTGGTAATCATCGGTCTGCTGCTGATGGTAGTTGGCCTGATTTTGTTTGGCATTGTGAATTGGCGACAGTCGGTTTTGGTTCGCTGGCAATGGCTGCCATTGGTGACGGGGTTGCTGGGGTTTATTGGGTTCTTTTTGTTTAGTGGGGAGGAGATAACGGCCGTTCCCCTCCTCATCGCTTTTTTCATCACAGGTTGGGGTGCGCCAGGAACGGCCGTGTTTTGTTACAATTTAGAAACAGTGGGTGGACTAAAGGAAGGATGGATATGACATTTTCTGACGAACTTTGGCTGGTTATTATTGACAAGGCCATTCTTGCGATTGGCGTGCTGATCATTGGTTACTGGATTAACCGGCGGTTGGAAAAAGACAAAGCCAACGAAATGATTCGCCAAAAGATAGCCGAGTCCCGCGCCCAAACTTACTTAAGTTTATGGCAATTGACGGCTGAGATTGATACGCTTGGCGGTGAACCGGTGTCCCCTAAAAGGGTGACGCAACTGTTGGACAAGGTTACTGACTGGTATTATCAGCAAGGGAATGGTCTCTATCTGTCGCATCCAGCAACCTCATTATTCCTCGAAGGCCGCAAGATGCTTAAGAGGCCTACACTTGAGGCATCTGCACTGAAAAGCGTGTTTTCCCGTTTACGAACGCAGATGAAACAAGACATTGGTGTTTACACAGATAATGAGGCGCGTTTACCGGTTAATTGAGGCATTGACGATTGAAAAAAATAGGGCAGACATGTTTACCTCAACTACCCTCCGCGCTACGTTCACCCGCCACCACCTGCTGCTGGCGCGACTGGGCTGGGCCACCATCTGCCTGCTCATCCTGAGCATGATTGCCGCCAGTCTGCCCCATCTGTATGTAGATATTGGCAACGAATGGCAAGTCAACGAAGCCAGGGCCGCTGCTATGCGGCTTTTTTCTACCCGCGCTGCCTATCACACCACCATCATCAGCCTGCGCCTCATCACCCTTGCCATCTTCATCCTCACCGCCCTCTTTTTGGCCTGGCGCAAATGGGATGATTGGTTTGTCCTCTATGTCTCCACCACCCTGCTGATGTTTGGCTATTTCTTTGGTATGAATTTTGACATTGATGCCATGCGTTATCCGCGCTGGCTGGCGCAAAACTTCCCGGCAATTCGCGCCCTTGTCCCTTCACTCATTGCCATCAACATGGTGTTGGTTTTTTATCTTTTTCCCAACGGCCGTTTCACCCCCCGTTGGCTCATCTGGTTCATCATCCCCGCCATCCTCTTCATCCTCACCTTCATGGGCGAAGCCTTTTATTATGGTACGCCCTGGACACCTTTGTTGGAAAATGGGGTGGGTTGGCTGCTGCAAGCCCTCAATCTCGGCCCAGATAGATGGTTTTACCTCTTTGCGGCCACCTTGCTAGGCACTGTTCTCATTGGCCTCATCAGCCAACTGGTACGCTTTCAGCATATGCCGCCCGGTAGCGCCCGGCAGCAGATAAAATGGGTCATCCTCGGTTTAGCCACCCTGCCCCTCTTTCCCCTGCTGCAAACTTTTTTCTTCTATCTTTCGCCAATAGATGATTCCTCCCAGCAGTTCATCTCCCTCATCCTCAGCATCATTTTACCTCTGGCTATTCCCCTCACCATCGCCTTCTCTATGCTGCGCTACCGGCTGTGGGAAGTGGATGTGTGGATCAATCGCACGGTGGTCTATGGGGGGCTAACGGCCGTTATCCTCACCCTCTACGGCCTCAGCGTCGGCCTCCTCAGCAGCCTCATCCCCAACAACAGCAGTCAACTCATCCCCTTCATCGCCCTCACCGCTGCCGCTCTCACCGCCGAGT
>JACSRF010000117.1 GCA_014879875.1 Anaerolinea sp. | reverse complement strand
AGCTTTCATTCGTTTATTACTTAAATTCGCTGTCGTCACCGCGAAGATGAGATTTGTCAGTCAATCAGGAGGAAACCCTGTGTTTCTGCCATTCTATTCTCTCTGCTCTCTCTGTGTAGCTCTGTGCCGTCTCCGTGAACTCTGTGTACCTGTTCGACAAAAAATTGTCGATCTTGTAAACACGGATGGGAAAAACACGGTTTTTTGGGGCTTAATCCGTGTTCCTCCTATCTGTGTTTACACCTTCTTTTGCCAGCGTCGCCTGGCAAAAGATATAGTTACTATGGATACCTGCCTTCGGTATGACGATCAAAGCATTACAAAAATACACGGTAAAGGTCGCTACACGCCGATCAGTTCAGCCAATTTTGCTTTTGACTGCGCTTTAATGGTGTCGTGGATGCTGACGCCGTGGCTGTCCATCGTCACGACCACCGGGAAATCTTCTACTGCAATCACCCACATCGCTTCGGGCACGCCAAACTCTAATTTATGGACCGTTAACACTTGCTTGACGGACTGCGCGATCAGGCTGGCCGCGCCGCCAACAGCATGAAAATAAACGGCCGGCTGCTCCTGGCAGGCGCGCAGTGTGTTGGCGCCCATGCCCCCTTTGCCGATGACGCCCTTCAAATTAAAATGCTTGATCACGTCGGCCTGGTACACCTCTTCGCGGATGCTGGTGGTGGGGCCGGCCGCCACAAATTTCCACGTGCCATCGTCCAGTTTTTGCACCACCGGGCCGCAGTGGTAAATGGCGCCGCCATCCAGCAGCCGTTTTAGTTCAGCGTAGAGGGGTTGGTCAACGGCCGTTACCGCCTCCACCTCAATAAAATGTTCCTTCATAAACTTATGCGCCGCGTCGCGCCCGGTCACAATGACGCCGTTCAAATAGACCGTGTCCCCGGCATGTAAAGCGCGGATTTCCTCATCCGCAATCGGAACTGTTAACCTATGCATAACTCACCTCCACATCCTCCCCGGTCAGCGAAATCATCATTCTGGCGCGCCGGTTTGCCCAACACATATAAGCCACCGACACAAAGTAAGACGCGGGCAAGCGGTGCTGCGCGCCGATTTTCACGCCCAGCACGCTTGTCTTACCCCCGAAACCCATGGGGCCAATGCCCAATTCGTTGCTTTCTTCATAAAGGCGATCTTCCAATGCCGCCAGATTCTCATCAGGGTTGGTGTCATCCAGCTTGCGGAAAAGCTGCTCTTTCGACTTGATATACGACGAACCACGATCCCCGCCAATGGCAACGCCCAACACGGCCGGAGCGCACCCTTGCCCCTGCGCCTGATGCACCGCATCTAAAACCACCCGGCGCACCCCTTCCAGGTCACGGCCGGCCTTCAAGCCGCCGTCCGGCAGTTTGTACTGGGTGGAGACATTTTCGCAGCCCCCCCCTTTTAGCAGCAGATCAACCTGAATAGTCGCTTCATCCCATTCGTGAAAGTGCATGGTGGGGAAATCAATGCCGGTATTATCGCCGCTGTTGGCGCCGGTGAGGCTGTCTACGGCATTGGGGCGTAAATAGGCGCGTTCGGTAGCAACGGCCGCTGCCTCACGAATTTGCTCTGCCAGCGAGCGCGTGGACACACCAAGCGGGTGATGAATTTCAAAAATGGGCGTCCCTGTATCCTGGCAAATAGGCGTCGCATTGGCGCGCGCCAGTTTCACATTGTTCAAAATAGTTTCCAGCGAACTGGCGGCGGCCGAACCAGGCTCTTCACGCTGCTGCGCCCTGGCTATGGCCTGTTCCATATCCGTCGGCAAATCCGTTGCCGCCCGGCGGATCAGTTCCACCAGGGCATCGGTCAGCTCAATCGTTTTTAGGTTTACCATCCTGTTTATCTCCTTCGTACAAAGTAGGGCGATTTGGGAAAATCGCCCGCCGGGTTTGGGAAAATCGGGCTGCGGTTTTCATTCATGGTGGCGCGTACTGCGCATGTCGTCTCCTCATAAATGTAGGGCAAACTTTCAGTTTACGCTACAAGTTTTCAGCAGTTACGCATGTAGCGCAAGTTTATAAAATCGCGCAGTGAGATAGAAGTTTCGTTCAACACGTTTGCAAGGTGATGTTTGTCATGTCTTTGGCAGCCCTGTCGGGTTTGATACAACCCGACAAGGTTGTATCTATCATCCGTAGCGTTTGCTTTTGCCGGGGGGATGGCTATAGTTACCGACAAATTTAGATTCAAGGCACAAGGAGAAAATAACACATGGACCCAGTGGGTTTGTTCATATTTGCCCTCATCGCCATTTTATTCTTGAGCGCGGTTTTTATTCCACAAATTGAGCGTAGAAGAACCCCTGAACAGAAGCGTGAAGAGTGAAACGGGGGATTTTGCCAGCAGCAATCGTTGTCATTTTATTGGCAACGGCCGTTCGTCTGCATCATTTGGGCGGCGATAGCTTCTGGTTCGATGAGCTGAGTTCCGTCCTCATTGCGCGGGAAGGGGTGGCCGTGGCCGCCCAGGGACAAATTCACCACCCGCCGTTACATTTTGTTCTCATTTCATTAGGCATCACGGCGCTGGGCGCGAGCGAGTTTGCAGTGCGTTTCGCGGCAGCTGTGGCTGCCATTCTGGCCGTGCCCTTGCTCATCCGCCTGGGCATTGTCGTGCAACGGCCGTTTGCCGGTTTATGGGGCAGCCTGCTGCTGGCGCTGCTTCCATTTCACATCCGCTACGCCCAGGAAGCGCGTGATTATGCGTTCTTGATGACGTTCTCGCTGGCCGCAAGCGTCGCCTTGTACCTGGCATTGCAGCGACCGTCACTGGGGCGCTGGCTGTTTTTTGCCCTGGCCACCACGCTCAACCTGTACACCCATTACGGCGCGCTGCTCGTGCTGACCACCCACCTTCTGCTTATTGCCGGATGGTCCGGTTGGCAAATCTACAGCGGGCGCAAAAGAGGCCACAGCTGGGCGCATTCTCTGCGCCTGCTCGTCTATCCTGGCGCTGCCCTGGCCCTCGCCACCCTCCTTTACTTCCCCTGGCTGCCGCGCATCGCCGAAGACATTTTCAGCCAGATCGGCGCCGATGCGACCGGACTGGGTGTGACCGGAACCACGCCAATTACCATCTGGCTGCGCGAAGCCTTCTACGCTTTTGGCTTTAACAGCGGGGTCATGCCTTATGTAACGGCCGTGTGCAGCGTCGGCGGCATACTCATCACCATACGGCGGCGCGATTGGCTGACGTTGGCATTCCTGCTCCTGGGCGGGCTGTTGCCTCTGGCGCTCATCAACCTGTTCCAGGTCTCCCGCTGGGCATTCCCCAAATATATCATCTACACCTTGCCGTTTTACCTGCTGGCGGCCGGTATCGGGCTGGATGGATTACAACACAAACTGGGTCAATGGGGTCGGCGTGGGCGGGAAACGGCCGCCGCCGCCACCACGCTCATCCTCCTGCTCATCTGCCTCAATTCGTGGCCGCGCATCCGGCAAGAACATGCCTACGCCGAAAATGATTGGAAAGGCGTGGCCGCCCATCTCGCCCAAATCGCGCAAGATGGCGACATTTTCATCTCGATGACCCTGGACCTGGCCGACGCTTTCAACGACGGCATCGTTTTCCCTTACTACCTGGCGCAAACTTTTAATGATTACACCGTCCTGGTGAACCCAACGCAAGCAGAATTAGCGCCACTGCTGCACATGGAAGCCAACGTGTGGGGCATTGCGCTCAACCGCGTTCGTCCCATTGACCCTGGCGCTAACCTGGACGTGATACCCTTTCCCGGTGGCTTATATGCCTTATCCTTACGCGACCGGGCGCCATCCTCGTTTGACCAGGCCAGGGAAATTTACCGGCGCGCTACGGCCGCTGCGCAAACACCTGGGCCACGCTGCTATTTCCTGGTTGATCTGGCTAATTTCGCCATCCTGGCCGGGGAGTTTAACAATGCCAATGGGTTGTTAGCCGAGGCGCTGGCCGCATGTCCCTGGTTGCGGGAAACACGGCCAGAAGTTATCTACACACTGCCCCTGGCTGTTGAGCATGGCTTGTTGGCGCAAGCCGAACCGAATTCTCCCGCAGCGCGTGACCTGGCCCGCCAAATTTTGCGGCGTGACAACAAAGACGCCGCTGCCTGGCAAACGTTAACAGCGGTGAATTTATTGCAGTCTCTGCAAACGGGGCAGGCTGTGGTCAACGACGACGCTGCGCCCGAACCGGTGGCGGTTCGCCGTTTTATTATGCCGCAAGATGGGGACTGGGGAGATGTGCTTTTCATCCACCCGCCGGCGTCGGTTAGCTACCGGCTGACGCTGCCGGCCGAACCGGTGACGTTTGTCTCGCGGCTGGCGCTGGCGCCCGAAAGCTGGGCGTGGGGTGGGGATGGGGTGACATTTGTGGCGCTGGTCACCACCACGGCGGAAACGGCCGTCACCGAACTACACCGCGTACACATCAACAATGATGAAAACGGTCGTCGCTGGCATCCCCTCACCATCCCCTTAACGCCCTATGCCGGCCAGACCATCACCCTCACACTCACCACAGAAATTGGGCCGCAAGGCGACGCTACCGGCGATTGGGCCGGTTGGGAAGAACCTCGCCTCATCTGGCAAACCATATCACCATAACGGCTTTTTGTTTTTAATTCAAGTCGCTGTGTAACTACTAAGGCTCTCGAGGGCTGAGCTTGTCGAAGCCCGTGCTGCCTTCGACAAGCTCAGGCAGCG